>JAYVOX010000563.1:0-16441 GCA_043757695.1 Schlesneria sp. | reverse complement strand
AACTGATGCTTCGGGGCGAGGCGATACGTCATCGTCGCGGCGACGTAGCCTCGCTCGGCGAGTTTGATACAGAGCGCGTCGTAGCTCTCCCGCTTGCCAGCGCGAAAGCCGCCGCCGTGAATGCACAACACGGTTGGGAATGGCCCGTCGCCCGACTTCGGTCGCGCGATGTTCAGCATCAGATGCTCATCGCCGGGGTTCGAGTATTCGATCGCCTCGTGAAAGACGGCGGTCTCGGGAACAGGCGGCGCGGCGAAGAGCGATGTCGCAGCCAAGGCAATCAATGGACAGAGCAGGGTGATTCGCATGGGGATCCTTCACGGAGGGGGGAGTGTGGGTGATGTTGACGGTCACTTCTGCCGCAGTGCCGACAATTTTGATGGGTGACTTGCTCTCTCTCTCTCTCTCTCTCCATTATCTGTGCCGCTGTGGGATTCTTATGCCGTGGTGAATGATCGTGGTTTTCTGGAAGGAGAGCGTGAATCATGGGCAAGACTTGGTTGGCTGTTTGTCGGTCATCGGCAATGCGACTGTGTGCAGGATTGCTGATCGTGTGCGGGACGCAAACACAATTACTAGCGGGAACGAACACAAAAATGTGGAGTTGGGAGTACACGGGTATTGTCGGGCGTGTCCTTGAGTGGCGGTTGGACGTCTTTCGCTTCTACCAAGTGTATACCTATTCGACGGTCAGTTACTCAACCGACCCGTACCGACCGATGGACGCGACGTTTTGTAGTGGCATAGAGTACATGGGGTACATGAACGTCGGATTCGCGGGGAACTATATGGGGCACGAACAAAACTTCACCCCAGCGACTGTTGGCATTCCCGTTGTTGCTTACACAGGCCAATCGTCCTATTGGGGTGCCTACGTCGGCACAATCTGGTGGTCAGACAGCGCGATTAGGTTGTAATGCGTGATAAAGTTCGCTATTCCCCGACCGCGTACTTCGCCGTGTAGTCGCTCAATCGCTGACTCCGATTGAGAACGAATTCACTATCAGCGGTGCCATTGTCCCGAAGTCACAGAAACTTAGGGACAATGTACGCGGCGTAATTTTATAGTCAGAGTTGAAGCAAAACCCATTGGTGACTGAATAAGTTCAGTCGTGAGATTGCCATGAATTCGAACGGCCGGTTCATTTCCGATTGCTATGTCTTTCCTCAAGCTGTGTTTGGTCCTTATTCAACACGTGGTCGAATTGGCTCGGCATGCGACAAGATGTTCGATGGGCGGTTATTGGTAAACGGAAGACGTGATGAGAGTAAGCGGAGCGGTCGGATATCGCGCCGAGGTACCACGATCATCGAGTTGTTGATTGTTTTTGCCATTATCGGGGTATTGGCGTCCTTGGTTGCAGCGGGAGTGCTTTCGGCCCGCGAGGCCGCCCGTAAGATGCAGTGTGCAAATCATCTCAAGCAGTTGGGCATTGCGGTTCACAACTATCACTCAGTACATAATTACCTGCCGTGTTCGGGACTGTTGGGATTGCGTTATCTCTCGACTTTTCTGGAAGGACAACCGGGAAACTGGGACGTGTACGGAACGCCCGATCCGTGTATGGCCGGTTCCTGTCCTGAAGCAGGTGACTGGTCCCGGCCCAAGGTTTATCTCTGCCCGACCGATCCACTGGTACATCGGACGAAGCGGTCGGCGTCGTATGTCTTTTCATCCGGACTGTGGATGATGTCGGGTGGCGGAGTTGGCGTGAGCGACGGTTACGGAGCGGCGGATGAGAGCGCCAACAAAGCGGCGGCGTTGAGGGATATCACCGACGGGACATCGCAGACCGCGTGTGCCAGCGAGCAGTTGATCTCACCCATCCGCACGGCATCGACACCAGAGGAGTATCTGGCGTTGTTGCCGCTGACATCGGTTCCATCGGATGACCTGCGTTATTCGTGGTACTTCTCCGGCGCGTTCACGCAGCCTTCTCAACTCGACGCGCTGTTCGCCGAATGCGATCTCTCGACGTTCGCTGAGATTCATTCCGCCGGGTATCCGTTCAACTGCCGTGTGGTCTCGTACTCGCACGTGAGAACGCCCAACACGCGATCCTGCTTGGCGTCGTCACCCGCCACGACGCTGATTGGCGGATCGGTCAATCCAGCAACAAGTAGGCACTCGGGCGGAGTCAACGTCTTGCTGTGTGATGGAGCTGTACGTTTCGTTTCAAATTCGGTGGCGCGATCCGTCTGGCATGCCGTGGGCACGCGCAGCGGGAGCGATGCCGTGGGAGAATGGTGAAAGATGAACGAGCGATTGAACTCAACTTCCCGGCTTCGTCATTCGTGGGCTTGGGGCTGGCGTTTGATGACTGCCCTCGTGCTGGTGGCGATGACTGCGTTCTGGTTCATTTCATGGTGGTACGCACCGGTCTTTCGAAACGACCTGATTGAACTGACGGATGTCCGAATCGATGGGGTTCCGATCACGGACGCGCCGCTGACATTTGTGGCGGGACGCGAATACGGGTTCAGTTGTACGGTGACACCCAAGAAGGAGAAGTTTGTCGTCGTCGATTCGGGAAAAGAAAGCTACGTAGCACCGATGCCATTTGCTCCACAGTCGCAGCACGTCGTTCCTTCAGACCGATTCGATCCAACGTTTCAGGCGGTTTTCGCCAGTAAGTGGCTGCACGGTCGCGGCTACGGATTCGTTTTTGTTCCGCAGATTAAAACGGATGCCACTGGAGACAGTGCCCTGATCCGAACGCGACTGATCACCCCATCACAGCCGGGAACTGTGGAGTTGCATCTGTTGTGGTCACACTATCCCGAGGGCTGGGTAAAATTGACGCCCAATATGTGGGTGCCGCGAAACAACAAGAATCCCGATATCCTCTGGCGTCATACGATCCATATCGTCGCCACCAAGAAGTGACGAAGCCTGCACTCTCGTTCCTGAGCAGCGGCTTGGTAACGAAGTGCGACGAGTGCATGAGGCCGAGAGTCCTCTACTTTCGAGGCTTTTTCGTCGCCGCACCCTTTCGGGGTGAGTCGGCTTTGTTTCCGCGCGAGGAGCGTTTCTTGCCGCCGCTGGGTTCGCCTCGCTCCAGTTCGTCGAGGGCCATCAGTTTGCGATCGGCGTCGAAGCGCGGTGGCGGGAGTGACTCGGCGAGTTTCTTTGCGTCATCGGGAGTGATGTCGGTGCGAGGTCGGCCGGTCCCGCGAAAGACGGGCAAGCCTTCTCGCAGCGCGATGATCTCGCGGCGCGTGCGGCCCTTCGGCGCGTCGGGCCATTTGCCGGGCTGGACTTCAAATTGGAAGAAGAGCGGGACGACCTGCTGCATGTACTTCCAATAGCCGGGGTTGTCGGTCTGCAACACGAACAGACCGTCGGGCTGGAGCGACCGATGGACGAGCGCGAGGAACTCGGGCGTGATGAGTCGCTTGTGAATCAGCTTCTGATCGTAGAACGGTTGCGGGTGATAGACGTGGATTTCGGAGACCGACTGCGGTGCGATGTAGTCCGCCAGCAGTTCTCGTCCGCCAATGACGGCGAACCAAACGTTGGTCAGCCCGCGCTGGTTGGCGCGTCGCGTGGCGTAACGGATCACGACGGGCAAGATGTCGGTCGAGAGATGATTGACCTGCGGCCTCCAGACGGCACTGGCCAGAGTCGATCGCGCGTTGCCGCAGCCGATGTCGAGCATCACAGGGGCCTCGCGCCCGAAGAGGACCTTGAAGTCGAGCGGTCCCGGTGGCGGCAGCGTCTTGAGTGCCGTGTTCGTCCATTGTCCGATCGGCAGAATCTCACCGGGGACGGGGACACCGAACTCACGCTCGATCTGGCGGCTGGGAGTCTCGGATCGAGGCCCGGTAGGAGCGGCCGGCCGATTCGATTTCAGCGGCACGTTCTCGGGTTCGTCAAAGTTATAGATCGTCACGGTGTGGTTCTCTGGATGGAACAGTCAGTTGGAATAGCGTCTGCCACAGTAACCCGCCGCGTGAGTTGAGAAGTTGAGCATTTCGAGTCGCGAAGCGACGGTAGCGAATAGCCTTGGGCGTCAGCCCAAGGAATCGAGCGAGATTCGGAGATCAGAGCCGCAAAGTGGCGGCAGATTCGAGACCCGGCATTGCTGCCGCCGCTTCGCGGATCAACGCCCACGTTCTACTCCTTCCTCGGGCTGACGCCCGAGGCTATTTGCTGTCGTCGCTTCGCGACTCAAGAATCCGTGCATCAAACACTGTCGGGACTTGGTGAGCCTGGTGCCGTGAGGCCTCGGACTTTTCGGCGAAGAACCCGGGGCCTCACGGCACCCGGCTCACCTCGATACTCAGATTGATGCCGTCCGTTGTTGATACGCCGGTTCTTAAGTCGCTCGATGGCTACGTTGCTTTGCCTTTGCGCGGGTTGGCCACCTTGCGTTTGGTCGCCTCTTGTCGCGCGAGGCCCGTGAGTGACGCGAACCCACCGTCCTCAGTGGAGTACGCGAGGATCTCACCCGACTCCATCAGATAGACCCACGCATGGAGCGTTAGCTCGCCTCGTTGCAACTTCACGGCGACGGCGGGATGTGTTTGCAGGTTTTCAATCTGGACGAGGACATGTTCGCGGATTGCGATCTCCAGCAGAGCCTCTCCTGCAA
This sequence comes from Schlesneria sp., assembly GCA_043757695.1. Taxonomy (GTDB): domain Bacteria; phylum Planctomycetota; class Planctomycetia; order Planctomycetales; family Planctomycetaceae; genus Schlesneria. Next base: position 11,846 of record JAYVOX010000563.1, on the reverse strand, counting down.
ACTGCGAGTAGTTCTCTTCGACGATCCGCCGTGTCGCCTCGGCATGATTCAGCCAGCTTTTGACGAGCGGCAGCTTCTCCATCTTCTGGGGGTTGAGCATCGCTTGCAGCGCTCCGCAGCCCGAGTGCCCGCAGATCACGATGTCCTTCACACCGAGAGCCGTCACCGCGTACTCGATCGTCGCCGGTTCGCCTCCGTTCGACGCACCGTAGCACGGCACGATGTTCCCCGCGTTGCGCAGGACGAACAGCTCGCCCATGTCGGACTGTGTGATGATCGTGGGATCGACGCGCGAGTCCGAGCAACCAATGAACAGCGTGCTGGGACTCTGCCCGGCAGACAGCTTGGAATAGAACTCTTTCTCACGCTGAAAGACTTGAGCGTGGAACTGATGAATGCCGGAGAGGAGTTGGTCCATGAGGGCCTCGGGGGGGAAGGAGTCAGGAGATCAGGAGTCAGGAGTCAGGAAGCAGGAAGCAGGGGCCAGTTGGTTGGGTGCCTTCCTGACTCCTGCTTCCTGATTCCTTCCCCCTCAGCCTCGCGATAGTAGCTTCGCGAACGAGTCGGCCAAGTGGTTCAGCACCGATGGGTCGGGGAGTGTGAACGTCAGTTTGGCTTGGCCTTGTTCGTCGCGGTGGAGGCAATCGGCGAGGCCCTGTTTGAGTGAGTCGGCGAGTTGGCGCGAGGCTTCGGTTTCGGGGCGGCTTGGCAGGAGTTCGCCCAACAGCGCGACGGCACCGGCGAGCAATTGGCCTCCCGCAGCGGAGACTCGTTCGCGGCGTGCGGCTTGGTCTGGCGAAGCGACTTGGCTGGCGAGGGCGAAGCCGCCAGCGTTCGCGGGATCGTGTGGCACTTCCTCCGAATGGGGGACGTGAGCCGCTTGAACTGCGAACTCGCGAGCCGCTTCGTTTTGGAATCGCGCCTCGCCGCAGTCATCGCGAGACGAGGGATCGGTCTCCGCGTCGTGGATGGACTCCGGCGCGAACTCGTTCGTCATGGCCCGTTCATCGCGACGAACGGACTCGTCCACGTGGGCTTCCGGACGCGAGCCGAGCAGGACTTCGAGGCGTCGCTTCAATTCTTCCATGCCGCTGGCGAGATGGACTTCATCGACTTCCGATTCCGAATCGAGAGCCGCCAGCGCGAGGTCTTGTTTGGCGGCGAGCGTGGCGAGCAACCGTTCTTCCAGCGTTTGCTCCGTCACCAAGATGTAGACATCGACGGGGTTCTTCTGGCCCATGCGATAGGCGCGCGCGACGCGCTGCTCCAGCACGGCGGGGTTCCACGGCAGATCGACGTTGATGACCGTGTTGGCCGCTTGCAGGTTGAGTCCCGTCGATCCGGCATTCGTCGTGAGGAACAGCTTGCAGTCGGGGTTGGTCTGGAATTCGTGAACTAACGCCTGTCGCTGCTTCTGCGGGACCGAGCCATCCAGCCGGACGAACGGGAGCTTGTGCTTCTTCAGGATCGGTTCGATCAGATCGAGCATCGTCGTCCATTCCGAGAAGACGAGCGCCTTGCGACCGTCTTCCTCGAACAGCCGTTCGACCAAGTCGTCGATCACCGCGAGCTTGCTCGAAAAGCCGGGCCGCTCCTTGTTGACGAGAACCGTGCTGTCGGCCGCCATGCGACAGAGGAGCAACTCCTTCTGAAGCATGAGCAAGTCCATCTCGGTCAGGAACCGCTTGTTCGTGATGCGACGCACTTGTTGGAGGTGAGTCGCCGACATTGCGGCCTGCTCGTCGGTGGGGGGGATGCGAATGATCTCGTTGGTGCGCGGCGGGAGCTGTTGCTGGACGGAGACGCGCGTGCGGCGGAGCAGGATCGGCGCGAGGTTCTCACGCAACTCGGCCAGGTTCTTGTAGCCGAGGACTTTACCCCGTTCATCGACGACGCGATGGTTGTGAAAGAAGCGGAAGCCGGGGCCGAGTCGCCGGTCGTCGATGAACTGCACGACGGAATAGAGTTCGTCGAGTCGGTTCTCCAACGGCGTGCCACTCAGGGCCAACGCGAAGCGAGACCGCAAACCCTTGATGACGCGACTGGTCTTCGACTCCCAATTTTTGATCCGCTGCCCTTCGTCGAGAATGATCAAATCCCAGTTCACGCGTTCGACATCGAGGATGTCGCGCAGCACTTGCTCGTAGTTGCAGATCGTGAAGAACGCTTCGCTGCCGTATTGAGTCCCTCGCTCGGCCGCAGCGCCTCCCACGAGTTGCACGCTGCGGTCGCAGAACCGTTCAATCTCATTCCGCCATTGCGATTTGAGCGAGGCCGGACAGACGACCAACACCTTCTTGATGTCGGCCTCGCGCGCGAACATCTCCGCCACTCCGACCCCTTGGATCGTCTTGCCGAGTCCCATCTCATCGGCCAGCACCGCGCGACCGGCCGAGACCGCGAAGGCGATCCCATCCATTTGGTAGGGCAGCAACTCCGTTCTGAGCAGTGACGTTCGCAGCGGGTGCGACGCGGGATCGCGACGAATCTCGGCCATCCGTTCGGCAGTCTGCTCTTGGAAGAGCCGCTGTTGGATGAACTCTTCGGCGTCGGGATAGACCGTCACGCGCTGGCCGAGTCGTTCGAGATGTCGCATTCGTTTGAGCAGGTCGCGCACGTCGTCGATCGGTTGATCGCGCAGCTTTTCGGCGATGGCCGACGATTCTTCATCGAGCTTCGCAGGCATGAGCAACCGGAGTTCGAGGTCTCGCCCGTAATGCACCGCCACGCTGAACGAGGTCCGCTGATATGGCTGCTTGAGTTCGGCCGCCGAGAACTTTTTGCGAGTCTTCTCAAGCGTCTGCAGAATGTGTTTGCACGTGCCGAGTGTGTTGGTCCGATAGTCGGGGCACGAGCAGTATGAGTCACCGCGTTCGGTGCCGCGCAGAGCGACTCGGTAGGTCTTGCCCGAGAGCGCCGACGTGACGGTGTAATCGGTCCACGGTGTTGAGGCATCGGCCGACGCGACCTTCATCTTCTCGACCGTCGCTCGTTCGCGCCGATCAGCCAAGGCTTGAACGATTAACTCTGCTTCGGTGGCGGGTTGCACGTCATCGTCGTCCGGCGGAGCGATGGCCAAACCGAGTGCCGTCTTCTCTTCGAGGATCGTCGAGAAGGCGGCTCCGACATGCTCACACGGCTGCGTACACGCGGTGCAGTTCCAGTGCAGGCGATCAAGTTCCGTCGTCATCGCGGTGATGGTGACGATCGCTTCGCTCGGGCCGCGACCTGTGCCGGGGAACTTCAAGCGGAAGAGGCCGTCGCCGTTGTAGACCTGCTGCTGGAGATCAATGTCGCGCCGCGATCCAGCGGCAATCAGCTTCGCGCCGTGCTCGCCGAGCAACTGCACGGCGCGTTCATACGTCAGCCGCGACAGACGATCTTTGAGTGTCAGCGATCCCGACTTCTTCGTCGCCGATCGAGCCTTCACCGCTTGAGCACGTGTCGCGCGAGGAACGTCGCTCCCCGTGTGCCGAGCCTGCTTCGCCATCGGCTTCACGGACTTCTTCACTGGCTTCAAATTCACTGGCTTCAAATTCACTGGCTTCAAACCGACCGCAGTCTGCTTTTTTGCAGTGAGCGTGCCGTGCTTGTCATTTCTGGTTGCCATGTCGAGTCCTTTCGATTCAAGTGCAGTCCGTGTTGGGGATCTTTTGCAAGGTCAGGAGTGAGACCTTTCCGAGCGGTGGACATTGCGACATTTGGTGAGCCGCATGCCGTGAGGCTGCGGGTGCTTCGACACCACCAGAAAACCGTGGCCTCACGGCACACGGCTCGCCCAAAACGTCTCACTCAGGACCGCGAGGGGTATAAGCAGCGCTCCAAGCCTTCGCAAGCGCCAGCAACTTGCTTCACGAAGGCTGCTGCCAAGGAGTTGTTTGACGCTTCCGACAAAAGTCGAAACGAGGCGAGCCGGGTGCCGTGAGGCCCGGGTTCTCAGCCAGATTCCAGAGTCCGGGGCCTCACGGCACCCGGCTCACCAGACTTTTGTCGGAAACGTCTTGTTTCACGGTCTGAGTGGAAGTGGCATGGAAATGTGCGAGAAATTTGCAGTGCGGCTGAAATGACAATGGATGTGAGGCTGGATAGATTCCTCGCACTTCCACAGCACCCGCTGGCCCACACTTCATCAATCGAAAGGCAGGACGCCGTATGGCAACGCATTCAGGGAAGTCGAGTTTCGAGGCTCGAATGCAGGCTGCGCTGGAGGCGATGATGGCTCAGGGGGAGAGGATGGGTATCACTTTAACCGGCGTGCCCAAGCCATCTGACCTGTCTCCGACTCAAAGCGGTCCCGCTGAGTTGTTGGCCCACTGGCATGACGCTCTCGTCGGTCTGCGTCAGCAACACTACGGCACGGCGGTTTCTCGCGGGGCGGCCTACATCAACCGCATTACGGCGATGACGTACGACGACAGCGAGCAGGAAATCAGTTGTCTCTGTCAGGGGAGTCTGAAGACTCCGTATGAGATCAGCATCTTCATTCAAGAGAGCGAGTTGGGGTGGCTTGAACTCGATGCGGTTTGCTCCTGCGCGTACTCGGCAAACGATACCGTCTGCAAGCACACCTACGCCGCCACGCTGTACTTGCAGAGAGCGTTTGGTCAGGGGCTGAAATCGACGCTCGTGAAGTCGATCCTTCAGCCGTTCGAGGAACCGGCGAAGCCGGACTGGCAGACCGCGCTCACGCAACTCGATCGGTTTCTGGCCCGCCCCGCCAAGGGGGCGGGCACGGATGATGAGGCTCCTGTCAAAGCGCAGTCGCGCTTGGTGTGGCGCGTCGTCACGAACAGCAAGCCCAACCACTACGCTCCCCCGATCAAGATCGAGCCGGTCGAGCAGAAGCTGAGCGGAACCAAGAAGCTCAGTTGGAGCAAGGGCCGCATCATTGGCTGGGACCGGCTGATTCGGGGAACTGGCTTTACGCTCACTCCCGCCGACTTGGTGGTGATTCGTTCGGCGAGTTTCCCGTCTTATCGCTCCGAGCCCGACTTCGACCAGTGGCCGAAAATTCTCGACTCACTCATCGGTCATCCGCTGGTGTTTTACGGCGTCAATCCCATCACGGTGCGTCGCGCGGAATTCGGGTTGTCGATTCAAGACCATGACGGCGCCTGGCAGTTGACGCCATCGCTCGATGGCAAGTCGATGAGGGAGTTCACCCTCGTCTCGCGCATGGGAGACGGGGACATTTCGGCAGTGGATGACGGTGCCGTCGCAGGGGCCGCTGAACTGTTGCTGGCCAAGTCCAGTCCGGAGTTGGCGGCGCTGACGACCTCACTCATGCAACGTCCCACCAGCATCCCCGCGGAGGCTCAGGCCGAGTTCCTCAAGCGTTTGCCCGCACTCGAAGCACTGCTGCCGATCACGCTTCCCGACTCGCTCAAGGGAGACTTGATCGACGCCGACACGCAACTGACGTTGAGAATTCATCCGGCCGAACCGACCGGTGCGAAGATCGAGTTGCGTGTCACGCCCGCTCCCGAAGGGGCGAGCTTTGTGCCGGGGCAGGGGCCGATCGAAGTCGCCAGCAAACGGGGCGAACAGCGCGTGCGAGTCGAGCGCGATCTCGATGACGAGCGGCTGCGAGCGACCACGCTGGCGAGCGATCTCTTCTTCAAACGCTTCTCCTCGCCCGAGCCATTCGCGTGGCTCGTGGAACATGACGACGATGTGCTCGACCTGCTCGATGCCCTGCGTGCGCGGCCCGAGAACGATCCGCTTGTGGTCTGGCCCGACGATGCGAAAGTCCGCCGGATGCACGTGCTGGGTGAGATCGCTCCGTCGGCACTCAAGGTCGAGATCAAGGACCAGCATGATTGGTTCGGGCTGTCGGGTTCGATCGAACTCGGCGGACAGAAGTTTCCGTTGGCGACGCTGCTTGCCGCCCTGCGCGAAGGCCAACGCTACGTGTCGCTCGGCCAGGGCCAGTTCGCGTCAATCTCGCAGCAGTTCCGCGATCGACTCGCGTCGGTGTCGGACATGCTGCACACGAATCGCGGCAAGTTGGAGTTCAATGCGACGGCGGCTCCCGTCATTGCCGATCTGCTCGACGATCAGATGACGCTGAAGTCGTCCAAGAAATGGAAGACCGCTCTCCAGCGACTGAACCGCGCGACGGACCTCGACCCGCAGGTTCCGACGACGCTGACCGCCGACCTGCGCGACTATCAGGTCGAAGGCTTCAAGTGGCTGCGCAAGCTGGCCGAGTGGGGCGTCGGTGGAGTCCTCGCCGACGACATGGGTCTCGGCAAGACGGTGCAGGCGCTGGCGGTGCTGCTCGATCGGCGCGAGGTCGGCCCGATCCTCGTCGTCGCGCCGGTGTCGGTCGGTTTCAACTGGGCGCGCGAGACGGCACGCTTTGCTCCCACGCTCAACCCCATTCTGTACCGCGACACGGATCGCAGCGAGTTCCTCAAGACGCTCGGTCCCGGCGACATGCTCATCACCAGCTACTACCTCATGCAGCAGCACGCCGAGGATTTGTCGAAGATCACGTGGGGCACGCTCGTGCTGGATGAGGCCCAGTACATCAAGAACAGCCAGACCAAGACGGCTCAGGTGGTCAGAACGCTCGATGCCGACTGGCGTCTCGCGCTGACCGGCACGCCGTGCGAGAACCATCTCGGCGACTTGTGGTCCGTGTTTCGAGGCGTCTCGCCCGGCCTGTTCGGAAGCTGGGAGCGCTTTCGCGAAGTCTTCGCCGACCCGATCGAAAAGGGAAAGGTCACTGAACGGAAGCAGTCTCTCGCGCGAGTCCTCCGCCCGTTCGTGCTGCGTCGCACGAAGAGCGAAGTGCTGACCGAACTGCCGCCGCGCACGGAAGTGCAACTCACCGCCGAACTCTCCAGCGCCGAGCGAACTCGCTACGAAGACGCTCGCCTATGGGCCGTCAAACAACTCAGCGGTCTGGTCGAAGAGAACGCGGGGAAGGACCAACGATTCCAAGTTCTCGCCGCGCTCACGAAACTGCGCCAACTGGCGTGTCACCCGCGCCTCGTCGATGCCACGTGGGACAAGTCGTCCGCCAAGCTCGATCTGTTTCTGGAGACCGTCGACGAACTGCGCGACGGCAAGCACCGCGCACTCGTCTTCAGCCAGTTCACGTCGCACCTCGCTCTCATCCGCGAGGCACTCGACGAACGCAAGGTCACGTACCAGTACCTCGACGGCCAGACGCCGCCGAAGAAACGGCAAGAACAGGTCGATGCCTTCCAGCGCGGTGAGGGCGAGTTCTTCCTGATCTCCCTCAAGGCGGGCGGCACGGGCCTCAACCTGACCGGAGCCGACTACGTGATCCACCTCGACCCGTGGTGGAACCCGGCCGTCGAAGACCAGGCCACCGACCGCGCCCACCGCATCGGCCAAACCCGCCCGGTCACGGTCTATCGGCTGGTGGCCAAGGACACGATCGAGGAACAAATCCTGAAGCTCCACGGCGCCAAGCGCGATCTCGTCGCAGGCATCCTCGAAGGGACCGACCAAGCCGCCAAGCTCTCGACCCACGAACTGATCGACCTCATCAAGCTGGGCGGTCGGCAGACGTAACCCGCTTCTTGGAAAGTTGCAGGGTGCGTCGAGTCTTTCCTCGTTCCCAAGCTCCAGCTTGGGAACGCACACCACCAAGCTCCTGCTTGGTGTGGCAAATAGACCGCGTTCTTGGAACCCGCGAAGCTGGAGCTTCAAAGACGACGTTCCCAAGCCGGAGCTTGGGAACGAGAAAAAGCCGGAACGCCCCCGCCGTTCCTCGTTCCCAAGCTCTAGCTTGGGAACGCAAACCACCAAGCTCCGGCTTGGTGTGACGAATAAACCGCGAATCTCGGAACGCGCGAAGCTGGAGCTTCAAAGATGGCGTTCCCAAGCCGGAGCTTGGGAACGAGAACAAAGTGACTGGGATTGGGCGTTGGGCAGCAGAGGCGTTGTGGTGTGTCGGAGTGAATGGAAGCAGTGGGCAACCACTCGTATCATCGCGAGCGAGTGAAACCGTCCACGAGTTTGTTGCGAGTCCCCTGATGCCCCGTCTGACCGAGACTGAAAAGCAAGATGTCATCCGTTTTCTGGAGGCGGGGAAGCCGTTGCCGGAGAAGTTTCGGTTTTTGTTGTTCGACGACAAACGGGAAGTCGAACTGGTTTGGAACGGGAAGACGAACGAGGTCACGAACGTCGTGCTGCCGTTTCAGACGATTGAGCATGTCGATGAGCCGCGGAACGAGGACGAGACGGCGCGGGCCAGAAGTCAGGCCGAGGGGAAGGGGCATCAGCAGCTTTTGTTTTCGGTCGATGAGCGGGGGCGGCAGCTCAAGGGTTGGACCAACAAGCTGATCTGGGGGGACAACAAGCTGATTCTGTCGAGCCTGAAGAACGGGCCGCTGCGCGAGGAGATTGAGCGGCAGGGCGGGATCAAGCTGATCGACATCGACCCGCCGTTCGACGTCGGGGCCGATTTTGTTGGGTATCGTTTTCGACGTGCTTTTGAGGAATGCCGCTGTGAAATCGGGAGTACCAACGCGCGATGATGGCTTTTGTCGCTGACGCCCGCCGCATAGACAGGCTTGGCGGAGAGGCGTAAATTCTTGCGACTACGGGAGGGAAGCCAGTGAATCACAAAGAATTCGAGACGCTCCGCAATTTGCCGAATAAGACGATCGATGGCGACATTGTGCTTCAGTTGTCGAAGACCCACACGACGAGCAATCGGGCCGAAGACGTTGAGGTTACGAACTCACTCGGACTGGCAATCACTCTGGATGTGACGGAGAAACCAGACATTCCAAGCTATTCATTCAACTTTTCGGCGGCGGGTGTTGGTCCAATTTGCCGATTAGACATTAACGGCACGAAGCATGGGGACGCTGGGCGAACGCACAAGCATGAATTGCACCACGACAACGACCCTGGAAGAAACCTTCCGAACGCGCATGCGGTGCCGACGCTAGAAGATGCCACGCTTGAGTCGGCATGGCGTTGGCTCTGCTCAATGGCACAAATCAACCACACTGGAGGCATCCGATGACATCGCTCAGTTGCGAAAACATTGAAGCCACGATGTCCAAGTTCCAGTTGGTGCGATCATGCAGCGTCACGCGCAATGGCGCACTGCGTCTGGCGACTCCGCTTTACTATCCAGATACATCACAAATCGACGTGTTCGTCGAATCGCAGAAAGACCTTTTCCGCGCCACGGTCGTCTCTGATTTCGGACAGACCGCCGATATGTTGCTGACGATCAAGATGTCGCCGTGGGGAACAAAAAAACGTCGTCAGTTAGTACAGGAAATCTGTTCTTCATTGAATGTCGTGATGGATGGCGGTCGCATTCAGACCACTCTGCCAGACGACGAATTGGCGACATTGCCGGATGCCATTTTTCGAGTCGCACAAGCATGTCTGCGAGTGTCTGACTTATACATGACAAAGCGGCTTTACACTCCGAGCGTGTATCGAGACGACGTTGAAGAGTTTCTAAGCGACAAAGAGCTCAGCTTTGAGTCAGGAGTTGTATTGCCCGGAACGTTTGGGCGAGATGTGACGTTCGACTTCAAGGTCAAAGGGCAATCGCGTGAGTCGTTGGTGCAGACGCTCTCTACGGGTAACTCTCAGGTGTCACACCACATCTCGATTGATGCTTTTGCTAAATGGCACGATTTGAATCAGGCGGCTCGAAACCTCTACGGGTGCGTCACTCTCTACGACTCATCCGTTGATGTTTTCCGTGAAGACGACATTGAACGTTGTCGCGAATTCTCGCAAGTATTTGCCTTCCCGGCAGAAGCCGAGCCGCTCGCAATGTTGCTTTCAGCATAATCAACTCATGTCGAGGAAAGTACCACGCGGCTGTTCGTCGAAGAGATCATCCTCGAATGCCGCCAGAAGCACATCACCAAGGTCGATCTGCTGGGCTTCGAGTTCGAGATGGGCCTGTTCCCCAACGTGCTCGACGAGGCGAAGTCGAAGGGGATCGACATCCAGCCGAAATACATCCCGGCCGAAGTGTTCGACAAGCGGGCGGTCGAGAAGAACCAGGTCGTGTTCCACGACGTGGCGGCGATCGAGGTCAAGCCGCTCGTGAAGGGCCGCAGCGTGTCCGTGCAGCTCACCGATTTCAGCGTGTTCTACTCGCAAGACAGCGCCGACGCGGCGGCGGCCAGCATCAAGGAAAAAGGCTCGAAGATCGTCGTCGAGCGGGGCCAGATCGTGAAGATTTCCAAAGACGCCAAAGGAATCGTGACTCGCGACGTGCTCACGAAGGAATGGACCGACTGGATCGATTACTGGTCCGTCGATTTCGACTTCGAGAACAAACGCGAAGTCATCCGAGTGCCGAAGGAAATCACGACATCCGCTCAAGGCGAACTGCCGGGCATGAAGCCGGAACAACAACGAATCGTCGAATGGGAAGAAGTCTGGACCGGCGACTTCATCTTCGAAAACGAATGGCAGTCGTTCCGCACCAAGAAGGACCGGTCCTTGGAACTGACCAGCGCGGCTCGCGAAGTCGCGCCCGACAAAAAGCGAGTGAAGATCGCGGTGAAAGTGGTGGATATCTTCGGCAACGACACGATGACGATCGTGGACGTGGCGGTAGGCGGGAAGAAGTGATGGTGAGCAACATTGAGGCGGGTGAGTGATTACGCCGAAGACATTCCGAATTGTTACGCCAAAGGCATTCCGAATTGTTACGCCAAAGGCGTTTCGAATTGTTACGCCAAAGGCGTTTCATCCCCAAGCCCAGGGTCGCCGCGTAGCGGCGCACCCTGGGTTCGCCGACGGAATTTAGAAATTACCCCGAAGGGGTTGCATCAATTGGGTGCCATTTTTGATGAAACCCCGTTGGGGTAGATTGTCAATTCGTGACCGTGCCCCAGGGTGCTGCGCGACCCTGGGCTTCGAGATGAAACCCCTTCGGGGTTGGAACCACATTGGGGTTGGAACCACATTGGGGTTGGGGCCACATTGGGGTTGGGGCCACATTGGGCTTGGAACCACATTGGGGTTGGGGTCACATCCCAATGGCTGCCACATTGGGGTTGGGGCCTCATCCCAATGGCCGCCCCATTGGGGTTGGGCCTCATTCAAATTGGGGTCTCATTGGGGTTGGATCGAAGGCATTCGGTGTCGATGGAGATCATTCTCATGCCGCAATCGCTCGCACAGATTTACTTGCATGTTGTGTTCTCGACGAAGGGCCGGCGGCCGTTTCTCCAAGATCAAAACATTTTGGATGAGACGCACAAATACTTGGGAGGCACTTGCAACAACCTCGATTGTCCCGTGCTGCGAGTTGGCGGTGTGGCGGATCATGTTCACATCCTCTGCCGGTTGGGGCGAACGATTACGGTGGCCGACCTCGTGAAAGAACTGAAGCGAGACTCGTCGCAATGGCTGAAAACAAAGTCGCCCGCGCTCGCGGAATTCTATTGGCAGAACGGTTACGGAGCGTTTTCCGTCAGCCCCAGCCACGTTGAATTGGTTCGTGAATACATCGCGAACCAAGAGGCACATCACCGCACGGTGACCTTTCAAGACGAGTTTCGGCAATTGTTGACCAAATACGGTGTGGAATGGGATGAGCGGTATGTGTGGGACTGAGATGGCGAATCGTGTTCGAGCGATGAACACCGAGTAAACAACGCCGAAGGCGTGAATGGTCCATGCGCCGAAGGCCTTCGATGATGGTTACGCCGAAGGCGTTCGACAGTGGTTACGCCGAAGGCGTTCGATCCCCAAGCCCAGGGTCGCCGCCCAGCGGCGCACCCTGGGTACGCAAGGCGACAAAGGAATACCCCGAAGGGGTTGCATCAGTTCAGTGCCGTTCTTGATGAAACCCCGTTGGGGTTTGGTCTGCA
>JAYVOX010000562.1:0-4356 GCA_043757695.1 Schlesneria sp. | reverse complement strand
GCCCGTCCGCTGCACATGACCGACATGAAGCACGACCTGGAGACGGTCCACGCCCTCTACAACGAATCGGCCATCACGCTGCAAGAACGAGACACGCTAAAGCAGAAGCTGCTGGAACTGGACGCGGGCAAGCAGTGACCGCACTGCGAAATGGTTATTACTCTGTGAACTGTGGTGCCAAAATTTCAGCCGCGTCAGGCACCAACGGTTGGTATCGTTCTGTCGAATATGGAACGAAGCCATCCGGCCAGCACGATTCGAGTCGGCACAGCAGTCGTTGCTGTAGAGGAATCGGCGGTGGATTCACTCTGTCAACGTAAACCTCGCAAAACTCACATGTCTGCTGCAACGTGTGAGCATCTTCAAGCAAATACGACGGCATATAGCCAACGATTTGCAGGTCGGTGGTTCGCAACGCGATAGCTGACGGAACTACCGCGTTCTGAACATCGCACATTGGGAAGAGTCGCTCGTCAGGAGCCAGCGTGGCGATTCGCTCTTGTGAAGCATCGGGCACGTATCGCAACGAATGCGCCCAGAACCATGTCCGGTATCCATAGTTCGCCTCGAATTCCGGCAAAGGAAAGAGTTCGAGTGTGTCGGTCGCCCGTCGACCAGTGCTGCGACTGAGAATTGTGATGGGACTGACCGTGGCGGGGGGGAGGCCGAGCTGCTCAATGTATTCCGGAAAATCAGGACGACTCTTCGGCAAGAGTCGATTTGCGAACATCGGGAACAGCTCTCGGCTGCGATAGACCTTGTCGAGTTCAGGAAACGACAAGAACGGCAGAAATCCCTCCTCTTGAGCTTCCTCGGCCGCATGAACGTATACGAACTCAAAACAGTCCTGGCAGTTGCTTCCGGCAATCTGCGCCAAACGGCCGACGGGAGAGAAACGACGTGACACAGGATGCTGCCACGCGACGAACAGGGCATGTAAGACTTCAGTCATATTGAAATGTCCTTGAGACAAGTGCTGTTCGATTCAGGTTCAATAGCCGAAGACAGAAATCTCGTGCTGATTGCGTCATGGACTGCAAGGGCACGTTGGCAACAATCTGCTCGAAGATTTGAATGCTGACAGAGTCTAACTGGTCGAGCCATGCTTCGCCCGCATCCGGGAAATGCTCGTGAGCAAGGCGAAACACGTCCATGAGATGAAGCGGCTTCGGTTCGTTTTCCATTGCAAAAATACGGGAACGCCCCTCATCCTTCTCCAGATAGCCGATGATCGTTTGATCGCGCCGCGATGGTCGCCGTGGATCAGTCCGGAGGTCTTCGGCCTTCACTTTGTTGGATCTTCTTTCATCGGTCAGCTCTCGTCCCAGGCTGGAGGCATGATCATACGTTGGAGCCAATTCTGCCCTGCGAGACCCTTCCGCAAGCCGCTGTAACAGGATCGCCCAATTTTCGTGATGCCGGTCGGTGTTGGTAATCAATGCGTCAAGTAACAAGTAGCCGACAAACAAGGCACCAGAGGAAACGACGCCGGGTGGGGCGACAAAGCTGTCTGGCAACCCGATGAAGGGCTGATTGAGGACCGCAAATATGCGAGTCAATGTGTGCTGAGCGACACGAAAATTACGGCCCTGCTGAGGGTAGTTAGGATCGTGTTCTTGCAACAACTCATTTCCGTGGATCAGGCTGCCGTAGGTGTTCTCGTTGGTGAAATCGCGGGAAATTGTCCCGCGACTTCCGTTGCAGATGGCCAATTCGATCTCGGCGTGTGGAATTCCCAATAAAGTGGCCACCTCGGCGGCAATTTTCTCTGACCAATCCTCTCCGGCGTGTGTCCGACTGAACTTGAACAGACACAAATGTCCCTGCGGATGGCGACACCAGAACTTGCGTTTTGTACCCATCTGCTCGACGCCGATTCGCGGCCAGTCTGTCACATCGTGAATGTCGTACACGGGTCTCTTGCCTCCTTCTCCTCGCGTCAATGAATCATCCGTGTACGTCGTTGTTCTCCGGCCGCCCTTCCACATAGAACCAGTTGTGGATTGGGTGGAGGATCGTCTGGACTTCGGCGAGGAGTTGTTGGTCGAGCGGTTCGGCGGCCCATCTGGCCCATTCGCGGACTCGTTCGGGGCGGGCGGAGCCGGTGACGCAGGTCGTCATGTCGGGGTTGGCGATCGAGAATTGCAGGGCCAGCTTGGCGAGATCGCTGCCTCGCGCGGCACAGTGGTCGGCGGCGGCCTTCGCCACGCGGCGGACCTCGGGCGTGGCCTTGTGCCAGGGCGGGAGCGGGTCGTTCGTCAGCAGGCGTGCTGAGAACGGGGCCGCGTTCATGATGCCGACCTGTTTTGCTTTCAGGTATGGGACGAGGTCGCCGTACATCGTGTTCTGAAGCGTGTAGTGGTTGTACGACAGCACGACATCGAGCGGCATCTGGTCGAGAATGAACTGGAACATCTTCATCGGATAGCCCGACACACCGACGAAGCGGACCTTGCCCTGCTGCTGCACTTTCCTCAGCGCGGGAAGGGTCTCATCGACGATCTGTTGCATCTCGACGAACTCGATGTCGTGGCAGAGGCAGATGTCGAGGTACTCGACCCCCAACCGGTGGAGGCTCACATCGACGCTCTCGACGACGCGCCGGGCCGAGAAGTCGAAGTGAGCCTTGTCGTACCGGCCCAGCTTCGTCCCGAGAATGTACTTGTCGCGCGGCACGCCTCGCAGCGCAACGCCGAGCAACACTTCCGACATCCCGCGTCCATAGAACGGTGACGTGTCGATGAAGTTCATCCCGACATCGAGCGCGGCATGTACGGCCGACATCGCCTCGCCGATATCGACGGATCGGAACTCGGCCCCGAGTGATGAGGCTCCAAAACTGAGAGCGGGCAACTTGAGACCGGTCTGACCGAGCGAGCGGTATTCCATGAGAGAGCCTTTGGCGGTTAGCGAGTCATAACACCGACGTGTTCTCGTTCCCAAGCTCCGGCTTGGGAACGCAGATCGCCAAGCTTCAGCTTGGCCTCATTGGCATGCGCGATCTCCTCGAAGCTGGAGCTTCGAGGAGGGAGGTTCCCAAGCTGGAGCTTGGGAACGAGGGGACGACTTCAACTCGGCACCGACGATGAATTTGAGAACCGACGAACAACGCGATGAATCAACCACACCACCGCTGCGGCGACGAGGCCGACGGCGGCGAATGCCAGACTGCCAGCCAATACAGCTCCACCGCGAGTGATGTCTTCCTGGGGGTTGAGTGGAACCACCAACCCCACGACAGGACCGAGAATTGTGAAGCCGAGAAAGAACGCCAGCGGCGACTTGTTCGTTTCGAGATACGCCACCACCAGATTCGCGATGACACCGAGTACCGCTCCACTCAACGCTCCCACCGACGCGAAACGCCAACTTCCCAACAATGCTCCCGCCGCCGCAAACGCCATCAGACCGGCGACGTTCCAATGCGACCAGAACTTCTCTTGGGTGGTCATAGTCTGCTCAACTCGTTCGGCAACACAGCGTCAGCAGCACGTTGTCCTCGTTCCAAAGCTCCGGCTTGGCCTCATCAGCATGAGCAACGTCCTCGAAGCTGGAGCTTCAAGGAAGGGCGTTCCCAAGCCGGAGCTTGGGAACGAGGGAAAGCCGGAGCTTGGGAACGAGGGAACTCGTTCGACAACAACGCGATGCCTTCAAGGTAGCCCTCTCGCTCCGCGAGAGGTAGCGAGGGCGCGCGAAGGGCACCCAATTGTCCTTCGACGTTTGGCGGCAGATACGGCGTCGAACTTCATCGCGCTGCCTGTCGCGGAGCGACAGGGCTACCTTGGTCAACTCGTTCGACAGCCCAGCGTCAGCAGCACGTTGGCCCACAGGTTTTGATCGGCCGTCTGGATCGTGAGGACATGATCGCGCGAGGCCACCGCCTCGTAGAAATCCCATTTGCTGATCGGCTTCATTTCGAGCGTCAGCCCGGCGGCCGAGACGATGCGGCGGTAGTCGGCCCACACCGGCGGATCGCCCTGCTGCGCGTACGGGTCATCGGCCGGGATGCCCATCGTGTTGATCTCGTCCACCGGGATGGCGGTGAGCAGTGTCTCCAGCACCTGCGATACAGTGACGATTCCCGGCGCGAGGTTCAGGCTGACCAGCGTCGCGTTCGGGCCGAGCGTCGTCGAGGCGGGATAGTTCCCGTCGGCGATCAGCACCTTCGCATGATGCCCAGCCCGGGCCAGGATCGCGGAGATTTCGGGATGGAGCAGGCGGTGTTTGAGCATGGTTGATGGTCGATCGTTGAAGGTTGATGAACTCTCGTTCCCAAGCTCCAGCTTGGGAACGCACGTCTTGAAGCTCCAGCTTCGCGTCAGTTCAGGGGGACTCGAAGCTGGAGCTTCGAGAAGA
>JAYVOX010000561.1:0-16488 GCA_043757695.1 Schlesneria sp. | reverse complement strand
TGTTGATCTCAGGTTGCGTACATGGAGCAGGCTCATTGGTGGCAATGACTCGTCAACACAGATCATCGGAGCGTTGTTCGGGGCCGCCAATTTGTCGCCCCAGCATTACTCAACGAAGTGTCGGTCACTCCAGCATCAGGAACGCTTGGCAGGCGTCCTGACCGCAGGTTTCCGGCTCACGATGCCTCCCGTCGATGCCAAGTTGCCGGATGACGCGCCGTTGGCTCCGCAGCAGAAGGAGGAGGCGAACATCATCCTCTTCGCGGACGAGCAGGAGCCGATCGACCTCCGCAAGTTGGGGCGAGTCGGCAACTACACCGTGGCCGAACACTGGAAGGCTCTCAAACACACCGACGAACAGGAGCAACTGTTCGCACTGCTCATGGAGCGTCTCGACGACACGGACGACAAGGTGCGGTTGCAGGCGGCGCACTTCCTGTCGCTCCTCAACGATCCCCGCAGCGAACCGAAGATCGCCAAGGTCACGGCCAACGTGCAGGACAAGCGGCTCGATGTCGGGAAGCTCGAACATCTGAAGCCGCTCATCTGGACGCTCGGGCCGGTCCCGGATGCGGAGGGTTTCAAGACCATTCACCCGATTGAGACCGCTGCCATCGACTTGGCTACCAAATACACGTTCGATGGGAAGAGGCTCGTTCTTCAAGGTAGCCCTGTCGCTCCGCGACAGGAAGCGGGATCGAAGAAGGACGTTCCATCGCAAACAGCGCCTGCGGGACAGAAGGACGCCCCTCCCGCAAACGCGCCTCCTGTCGCGGAGCGACAGGGCTACCTTGAAGACGACCACCGCAAGCTTGTGGGGAAATCGTTCGAGTGGAAACAGACAAAGCCCAGTAGTCCGGATCGGCCGCTGTACGACTTCCACACGTTGTTCGGGCCGTCTCCGAATTCGTCGGTCTATTCATTCTTCCGCTTCGATGCTCCGACGGCTCAGCGCATGCAGTTGCTCGTTGGCAGCGAGGACGGCGTGAAGGTCTGGCACAACGGCCGGCTGGTCTTCGAGAACGATGCAGTCCGCCCGCTGATTCAACTCGACGATGTCGTGCCGCTCGATCTGCAACCGGGGAGCAACGACGTGCTGGTCCGCGTGAGCATGCGAAAGGGACTCGGCGGCCAATACCTTCACTTCAAACATCTTGGCGACGTGAGGCTGTCGAACCCCGACAAGCCCGACGGTCTGTCTCTCGCCGAGCGATTGAAGACCGGCACACAATGGCAACACATCGATCCGAAGTTCCTCGAAGTCGATTGGCCCGAGGCGGTCAAGAAGGGCGATGTCGCCCGCGGCAAAAAGCTCTTCGCCGCCGAGTCGCTCGGCTGTGCGAAGTGCCACGCCGCCACCTCGACTCAAGCGGGAGGAGGCGGCCCCAGCCTGACCGATTCCGGCAAACGCTTCACCGTCCCGTACCTCGTCGAATCAGTCCTCGCCCCAAACAAGGTGATCTCGCCCGTCTTCAAGTCGTCGATCATCGTGACAAAGGACGGCAAGATCATCACGGGCCTCGTCGTCTCCGAAACGGGCGACAAGCTGGAGGTGCTACTCCCCGACACCAAGCGCGTCACCCTCAACAAATCCGACATCGAAGAGCGAAAACTCACCGACACCTCGGCCATGCCAGCGGGTGTTGTAAAAACGGTCGAAGAGCTGCGCGACGTGATCGCGTACCTGTTGAGCAACCCGGCGGAATGAAACGAAAGAACCCGTAACGTGCCACGCACACTGGACACTGAAATGGAATTTGACTTTGAATTCGACTTCAAGAAGTCGCCGGCATATCGATCAGCCTGTGAATGGCACTCATCGTTCATTCAGGAACGCCAGACTGATTTCGTCGAAGAGAAACTTGAGTACTGGAAGGAAATTTACGAGTACGCCAAATCACGCTATGAAGAAGTACTGAAGGCGCGGAATGCGGTTGAGGACAAAGCGGATTCGCTGCTCAAGTTTGTTGGGACGATTGCTGGCGGCCTCTTGGCCTTTTTCAAAGTTACAGGGACGCTCGATACCTTAGGTTGGCGGATCTACCCGTCGCTGATCTGCTTCTGTCTGTCCGCCATCTTTTGTCTATTCGTTCGCCGCACGGCTGCATGGCCATCACCGACGGACATGCCAATCCTGACGAACTACAAGTGCGGCCGAGTAGAACTGTTGGCTCTGCTTTCCGCGTCTCTGCATTGCAGTATCGAAGGTGGTAAATGGGTGGTGAGTACGAAGGCCCGTCTCGTACAGATCGCAACTTCGGTTGCGATCATTGGGCTGGCCTGCCTAGCACTACTTTTCGCCGGAGCCTCTTGAGTAGTGCATAGTGTTCTCCGTCGTTGGGAGTGGTACTTCAATTTTGTTCTTCCCGGAGTTATGGACCGGATTGCCCGTAGTTGGCGGAGGCAATTGCCCCTTCTCGTTTGGAGTTGAGTCCTTCTTCGGCTGCTGTGGTGCGTCTGCCATTTAAGTCACTCCTTGCCAATTGTTTTTCCCGTCAACGAATGTGACGGTGTTGCCGACAAGTGTACTGGCGATCATCACCTTTTCAATGTAAGCATTGCTGGATGAGTCGAGTTCATTGAAGCGATTTCATAGCCGCAGAGTGGCGTGAGAAACCCAATCCACGCGGGTCAAGCGTGGTCCGAGGTGAGCATGGTCCAAGCAATCAATTACGTTGACCTCAAAGGCAACTATATCTGCGTCGCCGATCTCGATGCCGACGAGCAGAAGTTCGTTGCCGAACTGAAGCGGCAGGCGAAGAAGATTGCCGACTGGAATGGGTTCTGGAATCACTGGACTCACGCCGTCGCCGAGTTCTACAAAGGCAGCGGTCTCACGCGGAAACAGATTCGCGAGACGGGGGTCTATCGGATCGCGCAGGACTTGGGGAGTCGGCTGGCGGTGGAAGCGGGGATCGCGCGGTTGCCCGATTACCGCGATGAACTCAACGAGTTGATCCGGTCTCAGTTCCAGACGCGCCGCGCGTTCTGTAAGGCGACCGGGCTGAGCGAAGACATGCTGAGCCACGTCTTCGCGGGCCGCAAGCACTTGGCGATCGAAACACTCGCAGGCGCTCTGTCTCGAATCGGGTTCTCACTTCGCATCGTTCCGATTCCGAAGATTGAAGAAGAGGCCAAGGCGTAGGCGTCGCCTTGCTGCGTAGTGAGTTCGCTTTCGAAAGCGACTTAGGCTTCGCGGTGCGCTCAGTTCGCATCGTTACGGGAGCGAACGCATCTCGCCAAGCAGGAGCTTGGCGGAGTGCGTTCCCAAGCTGGAGGTTGGGAACGAGGCGAAGCTGAAGCTTCACGACAGCAGCATCTTCAGGTCGTCGGCGGTCATGTCTTGGAGGATCGAGTTGTTCTGTTCGAGGATCGCGTCGGCGAGTTCGCGTTTTTGCTTTTGCAGTTCGGCGATCTTTTCTTCGACGGTCCCTTTGCAGATCAAGCGGTACGCGAAGACGGGGCGCGTTTGACCGACGCGGTGGGCGCGGTCGATCGCCTGCGTTTCGACGGCCGGGTTCCACCACGGATCGAGGATGAAGACGTAGTCGGCGGCGGTCAGGTTGAGACCCAATCCACCCGCCTTGAGACTGATCAGGAACACGCCGCACTTCTCATCCGACTGGAAGTGTTCGACCCGTTCCTTGCGGTCGCGCGTCTGGCCATCCAGGTATTCGTAGGCGATCCCCTTCTTGTCGAAGTGTTCGCGTACGATCGCCAACATGCTGGTGAACTGCGAGAAGACGAGCGTCTTGTGTCCCTCTTCGATCAGCTCTTCGATGTGCGGGATCAGCACGTCGAGCTTGGCGCTCGATTCGGCCGACGAAGACTTGTCGAGCAGTGCGGGGTGACAGGCCGCCTGTCGCAGTCGCAATAGCGCCTCCAGCACGTGCATCTTCGACTTGGCCAAGCCCTGATCTTCGATGATCCCGAGCAGCGAGTCTCGATAGTGCGCACGCATCTCGTCGTACAGCCGCTGCTGTTCCGGTCCCATCTCGCAGAAGATCGTTTGCTCCAGCTTCTCGGGGAGTTCGCTGGCCACGCTTTGCTTGGTGCGTCGCAGGATGAGCGGCTTCAGCCCGTCAGCCAACACGCGGCGGGTCTCAGTGTTTTCGGGATCGGCCGCATGGAGTTTGAACGCCGAACTGCGCCCCAACATGCCGGGGTTGAGGAATTCAAAAATGGAGCAGAGGTCGCCGAGATGGTTTTCAATCGGCGTACCGCTCAGCCCGATGCGATGCCGCGCCTGCAAGAGTCGCGTGGCCTTGGCGACCTGGGACGACGAGTTCTTGATCGCTTGAGCCTCATCCAAAATCACGTAATCGAAATCGACATCCTTCATGATGAGGACATCGCGTCGCAGCGTGCCGTAGGTTGTGAGGATCAGATCGTACTTGCCAAAGTCCTCGCGCAGCTTGGCGCGGTCGAGGCCGGAGTACTCCAGCACTTTCATCTCGGGGGTGAACTTCTCGGCTTCTTGCTTCCAGTTAAACATCAGCGATTTTGGCACGACCACGAGTGAGGTCTGTCGCTTCTTGACGGGCTTGCGACGGCCTTCGAGGAACGCGAGAACTTGGATCGTCTTACCGAGACCCATGTCGTCCGCGAGACAGCCGCCAAATTGAAACTCTTCCAGGAACCGCAGCCAGCCAAGCCCTTCGCGCTGATACGGGCGAAGCTCACCTTGGAACGACGGCGGTTCCGATTCGCTCTTGATCCCTGCAAACGCCGCGAGTCGATCGCGCACTTCGATGAAGCGCGCATCGAGATCGACGGAGGGTTGACTCGACAGCAGCGCATCCAAGATGCCGACTTGAACATTGCTGAACTGAAGATGATCACCTTCGGCAACACCCAGTCCGGCAAGCAACCCGTAACGCTCCATCCATTCTTCGGGCAGGATGCCGAGCGAACCGTCGTCCAGAGTGATCGTGCCGTCCCCGCGAGCCAGCGCCGCGAGCAACTCCGGAAACGTGACGCGCGCACCACCTCCGAAATCGACATCGGCGTGCAACTCGAACCAGTCGATGTTCGACTTGATTTGGAACTTCAGATCGACCGCTTGCCGGACTTGCTTGCCGTCGGCGCGAACCTGCCAACCTTCCGCAATCAGGGCACGAACGGCGGGAGCGAGATCGCGCGCGGCGATCTCGGCATCGTGTTGCCCGCGTCGGTGATCGAGCAGTCGTCGGAAGCCACCATCCTGCAACTGCGACCAAGCCAGCGATTCCGCCTGACGATCTCGCACGAGGCAACGATTGGCCTTCCGTTGGACGATGGCCCACTGGCTGCTGGTCCCTCGGACGGGAGTGCCGTCATAGTCGAACAGGACTTCCGCCTTCAGACGATCTTGATGCCAGCGCGATCGGCCAGGGGCATGAACCACCACGATCGGCTGCGGCGCGACGACGACTTCTTCCAGACGCAGTTCGTCCGGAAGTTCGAGCTTCGGCAACGCAGGCATGTCGAGCAGACGGTCCACGAGCGCGTGTTCTTCGCCCGCCGCCACTTGGAATTCATCCGATCGCCGTAACAGCGTCACCCACGGATACGCATCGAAATCTTGGAACGGTCGCACTTGCGTATCAGTAATCGCGAGGCCACCCGGCACAACGAGGACCGGTTCTCGCAACGGCAGCTTCTCGGTGCCGCGTCGCAACGTCCCACGCAACGTCCAAACTTGCCCTTCTTCTTCAAACACGACGGACAAGCAGAGTTCCCACGGCGCACCGTCGTCCCACGCGAGCGTCTCCGTGACACGTTCATCGTCGCCGAGCAGCCGAATGCGACCTGTCGCGCAGATGGCGGGAAGCAACAGTTGGCACAGATCGTGAGGAACTCGGTAACGAAACGCCGCCAGATTGTCGGCCACTTGTCCGGACAATGAAGTTCGATCGGGAGTCCCTCCCACAATGTGTGCGAGGATGCGTCGATCTTCGTCATCGTCGATCTCATCAAACTTGCCAGGCCGCAACTTGAGGGGCTTGAGCTTGCCCCATTCTCCGTTAGCGCGTCGTTGTCGCTGCGAAGTTTGAATGACGATCAGCCCCGCCTCTTCACTCGCGCGCGCATCGATTTCGTAGAAGACCTGCCGCTCGCGTCCCGCTGCGGAAACGGAAGACTCTTCGCCCTGCATTTCTTTGCGAAGTTCGCTCAGCCGGACTTCCCACTCCTTCAGTCGAACAGTCGGTTCAAATTGCGGTTCATCGTCGTCATCGTCACCCGATTTCGACTTCTTCTTTTTTGAACGACCGGTTGATGTCGTCCCACCAGCCAAGGCGGCCGCGTCGGCCGCGACTTCATCCCACGTGTCGGAGTCGGCTCCCAGACGCAGCGGTTCATCGTCCTCAACCAAGAACGGAGGAAAGAATCCGGGCTTGGTCGAGGGGGAGACATACGAACCGGCATCAGCCGCAAGAATCGTCGCCCACAAATGTTTGCAGTGAACATTGCCGCTCGGATTGGCAGACGTTCCGACACAGTTGCAGATCATCCGAAACGGCCCGCCATCTCGGCTGAGTTGCGTCTGAAACTCAACTCCATCGCGCACGACGGCAAACAAATGATCGACCGTTACTCGAATCACGGAGACTCGCTCGGCCTGAATGTACGCGGCACCGCGAAAGCGAATATCGCCACGAAACTTGCCTTCCAGCAGTTCCGACAACGTCATGGACGGTTCCCTGTCTTTGCGGTTGAGAGGCGATGCCTGAACGGGGTTTCGCGTAATGCGGCCCCGGCATTTCCCTGTCGCAGTTCCTGTTTCAATGCTCAATCATGGCACACGAACGAGTCATGAAGACCTCAAGTCGCGCGCAGCAAGGGAAGGTAGCTGATCCCTGACAACGTGGGTAGTCAGTTGCTGGCAACGGGCGTGTCACGGCTTACGTCCACAGCTCGGAAATGTCTCAATCATGACCCTGCGATATCACAGGCTGTTAAGCGACTTTGTGCGCCGGTCTCGATCCATGCATTACGACTGGCATCCAATGCAACAGCCCGGCGATCCGGGGACCGTCGGGCTGTTGTGCTGTTCTGTTTTGAGCGCGGTTGAAGCAACCCCGCTCGCTATTCGCGAGTCTCTTCGCGGAACGGGAAGTAGGCGAATGGGTCCAGCGTTTGAAGCGGCAGAACCTTTGTCGAGGTCTTGAAAGTGAAGCGGTAGCACCCGATTTTGCCCGAGGTCAGTTCGCCGATGTAGAGGACGCCTGATGCTGTCGTTGTCCCACCCTTGTTGTTCAAGTCCCCGCGGCCGGGGATAAAGACGTATTTGGCTTTGGCAGCGGCATCCGCTTGACCTTGAAAGTCCGCGGCGATGTTCCTCGCCCAGAAATTCGTAAACGTACCGGATTGCTGATTGAGCATCGCCCCCTGCAACCGCCCGGTAAGGAAGTCCAGCACGAAAATCGCCTCGGGGTTTCCAAAGCCGACATCGACAGTCACCATCGCGAAGCGATCATCTCGGTCAGCCGCTACGGCGTGAGCCACCTCGTGTGGCCAGATGTAGGCGAGGCACAGTCCAGCCATCAAGCCGACCGCCATCCAAACCAGTCGTCGTTCATTCATTCTCGGTTGCATGAAACGCTCCTCTTCCAAATTGAATCGCTCGTAAACGGAATCACACCTGAGGGGAATCCTCGACGCCGAATGCCGTCGCGGCGAGGAACGTCGAACGACGCGCGGCCTACTCTAACGGCAGTCGTTTTCTCCGGCTAGCGGTCGCCAGAAGAAACAGATTGTCGAACGAATAGCTGGCAACGCGGATCGGCGCGTCATCGCCGGTGTATTGCTCCAGGCTGGCCCGATCCATCGACGGATTCATCGTGGTCGCTCGCCGATTACAAATCGATCTCTGCAATCGTCAGTCACACGCGGTGGACTTGATCGCAGCGGGCGTCACTATAACGCCACCTTGAGCGGCGACTCACAGGCATCGCACCGCGCGGTTGATGGCAATCAAGAATCTCCGCCGATATGCTGCCCGCCCCATTGGATAGCCGGTCAAAATCACTGGAAACTCACCCCAAATCGTTCGATCTTTTTTTCTGAGGAGTATCACGTGGAAACTACCAACGGTTCACTGAATCGCAAGCTACGCATGGCTCTTGTCGGCGGAGGCCAGGGGGCGTTTATCGGCCGCGTCCACGCGACGGCCGCAGTCCTCGACAACCGCGCCGCACTCGTCGCCGGTGCGTTGTCGTCGGACCCCGCCAAGGCGAAAGCGTCCGCTCCGGCTTATGACATCGCGGCGGATCGGGCTTACGGTTCGGTCGAAGAGTTGTGCGAGAAAGAAGCCGCACTTCCCGCCGACAAGCGGATCGACTTCGTCACCGTGGCGACTCCGAATCACACGCACTTCCCGATCGCCAAGGCCGCGCTGGCGGCTGGCTTCAACGTCGTGTGCGACAAACCGATGACGTTCGATCTGGCGCAGGCCGAAGAACTGGTGAAGCTCGTCGAAAAGTCGGGGGCCGTGTTTGCGGTGACTCACAACTACACCGGCTATCCGCTCGTCCGACAGGCTCGCGAAATGATCCTCGGTGGCGAATTGGGTGAGATTCAGGCGATCCGTTCCAACTACATTCAGGGCTGGCTGCGGACGCGGCTCGAATCATCCGACCAGAAGCAGGCGGCTTGGCGAACTGATCCGACGAAGTCGGGCGCGGCGGGCTGCTTCGGCGACATTGGCACTCACGCCTACAACCTTGCTCGCTACATGACCGGTCTGCTTCCCGATGCGGTCTCCTGTCATCTCAAGGCATTTGAACCGGGCCGCAAGCTGGACGATTACGGTCATGCCGTGATCCGCTTCGAGAATGGTGGGCTCGGCAGCGTGACGGCCAGTCAGATTTCACACGGCCGCGAAAACGACCTGTTCATCGAAGTCGATGGCACGAAAGGCGCGCTGGCCTGGCGACAAGAGAACCCCAACGAGATGATCGTTCGTCGCAACGGTTCGCCGCATGCGATTTACACGCGAGATCCGAACGCGAGCTTCATGAATGCGTCAGGCAAGGCGGCGTGTCGCCTGCCGAGCGGACATCCCGAAGCGTTCTTTGAAGCCTTCGCCAACGTCTATCGCTTCGCCTACGACGACATGGTCAAGCGAGCCGCCGGTCAATCGTTCGAGCGTCACAACACGATCTACCCCAACGTCTACGACGGCGTCGAAGGGATGTACTTCATCCAGCAATGCGTTGCCAGCAGCGATGCCAATGGCGCGTGGCTACCGCTCAAGCATCCGGCCGCCCGTCGATGAACGGCGTGTTGAACTCAGTCCTCCGGCGGCATTGATCCAGCCGGAGAATTTGCACTTGTGAACTCGACTTGTAACCCGCTCGGCGAAGCGACATGACCACCACAACCGCGAAACCATCGACATCACGGCGGTCGCCCACTTCGACGCGAGCGGGTCTGAACCGCCGAACGCTTGTGATCGCAAAGCCCAACCCAACGAGACGGGCTTCCAAGTCCAAGCTAAGCCCATCGCCAGCGAGATCTCCCGCCTCGGCTGTTCAATGCAGCTATTCCTTTCACGGCGACACTGAAACCGTCCGCCTTCCGATGGGCCTGTCTGACCTCGCATCGTTCCGATGCTGGGCCACGTCCGATGCCAGCCCCGAACGGATTCCCGTTTTCTACATGTCGGGCGAGGTCTGGATCGACATGAGCAAAGAGCAGTTTTTCTCTCACAACCAGCTCAAACTGTGCGTCTCAATGGTTCTTGTGTCGCTCTCCAAACAACTGCGAGGCCGTTTCGTTGGTGACGGGATGTTGTTGTCCAACGTGTCCGCCGACATTTCCGGCAACCCGGACGGAATGTATGTCTCGAACGAAAGCTTTCGAGAGGAGCGAGTCCGACTGATTGAAGGATCCGCTTCGGGTTGCGTGGAACTTGAAGGTTCACCCGACATGGTTATGGAAGTCGTAAGCGACAGCTCTGTCGTGAAAGACAATCAAACCCTGCGCGACCTCTACTGGAAGGCGGGGATTCGCGAGTACTGGATTGTGGATGGTCGCGGCGATGAGGTCTCGTTCGTCATGCTGAAGCAGACCACTCGTGGGTATGCGGCCGTTCGCAACGTGGGGGGCTGGCTCAAGTCCACACTCTTCGGCAAGTCGTTTCGGTTGACGCGGCGGCTGGATGAACTCGGCCATCCCGACTTTGTGCTCGATGTGAAATGATCCCCGCGCTGCCTCGCCGCGCAACCCGTATCGCAGAGAAGTTCGTCATGAGTGCCGCTCAGAAACTCAGCCTGATCTCCGTCGAGGACTACCTCGCGGCGGAGCTGCGTTCCGAGACCAAGCACGAGTACCTCGGCGGCGTCGTTCATGCGATGGCGGGAGGGAGCTTCAATCACAACACGATCGCCTTGAATGTCGCGACGGCACTTCGAACGCAACTTCGCGGCCAACGCTGTCGGCCGTTCAACTCAGACACGAAAATTCGTGTGGACCTGCCAGATATGATGAAGTTCTACTACCCGGATGTCAGTGTTCTTTGCGAACTGAATCTTTCCAATCAGTCATTTCACACTGCCCCCGTGGTTGTCGTGGAAGTCCTGTCGCGAAGCACGTGGCGCATCGACATGGACGAAAAGAAACACGCCTACTTGTCGATTCCCTCGCTGTCCGTTTACATCCTGATTGAGCAGGACGAACGGCTGGCGATTGTCTTCCGTCGCACCAACGACGGCTTCGTGCGTGAGGTCTACGAGAGCCTTGATGCCGTCATCAACTTGCCCGAAATTGAAACTGAACTGGCGCTGAAAGACATCTACGAGGATGTCACCTTCACACCCGAACCCGATGAGAACGACATGAGTTGACTCCATCGGCCTGATTGACTCACAAACACGTTTACTCCCCGACACTAAGGAATCACCCTGACCATGCGAACTTCGTGCTTGCTCGCGTTATCTCTTCTTCTCCAACATCTGGCCCTCGCGCCGTCATCGTCCTCCGCTGCCGAGCCGTTTGTGCTCAACAAGTCGGACAACATCTGCATCGTCGGCAATACGCTGGCGGAGCGGATGCAGCATTACGGCTGGCTGGAGACGCTGATTCATGCGCGGTTCCCCGAGCATGAACTGGTCTTCCGTAATCTCGGTTACTCGGGCGATGAGATTGATGGTTGGAAGAATCCGCAGCACCGGATGAGGTCGATGGACTTCGGGACGTTCGACCAGTGGCTGACCGGCTCGGCCCCGGTTCCTCAACCGAACAAGCTCTCGACCCGCGACAAGGAGCCGGGGACTGTCAGCGAAGACCGCTTCAAGCTGACCAACACCAAGGCCGACGTGATCTTCGCCTTCTACGGCTATGGCGAGTCGTTCGCCGGTGAGGCCGGTCTCCCCGCGTTCAAGCAGAACGTCGCCGACTTCATCCAACACGTGGTCGCTCAGAAATACAACGGCGAGTCGGCCCCGAGGCTCGCCCTCTTCTCGCCCATCGCGCAGGAGTTCATTAACAATCCCAACCTGCCCACCAAGGCACAGGTCGATGCGACGAACGGGCGGCTCAAGATGTACTCAGCCGCTATGAGTGAAGTGGCCAAGGCGCTCGGCGTTCCGTTCGTGGACCTCTTCGCGCCGACGGACGGAACCTTCAACGGTGGTTTGCGGAAGGAACCGATTCCCTTAACGATCAATGGCGTGCACCTCAACGACTTGGGCAATAAGTACCTTGGCCATGTTGTCGCGAACGCTCTGTTTCCGAATCTGAAGAAGGCACCAGCGCTTGAGAAAACCATCGCTGGCAAGGATCCGATTGATGACCTCAACGCCGCCGTCCTCGACAAGAACTTCTACTGGTATCACCGCCATCGCGTGACGGACGGCTTCTCGACGTATGGCGAGCGGGCGTTTCTCAAGTTTTCGGAAGATCCCAAGGGGGGCGGCTACGGGGACGGGCTGTCGAACTATTCGGTCGGTCAGCGAGAGCTGGAAGTTCTCGACACACAGACCTCGAACCGAGACAAGGTTGTTTGGGCGGCGGCTCAGGGGAAGGCGATCAAGGCTGACGACAGCAATCTGCCGAAGTTCCTCACCGTCATCACGAACAAGCCGGGGCCGCTCGAAGGGGGCAAGCACCTGTTCCTGTCGGGTGAGGAAGCCATCGCGAAGATGACGATCAAGAAGGGGCTGAAGGTGCAGTGCTTCGCCGATGAGGCTCAGTTCCCGGAACTCATTTCTCCGCAGCAGATGGCCTTCGACACGAAGGGCCGGCTGTGGGTCGCGACGTGGCCGACGTATCCGCACTGGAAGCCAACCACGTCGATGAACGACAGTCTTTTGATTCTGGAAGACACGAACGGTGACGGCCGTGCGGACATCTGCAAGACATTCGCCGGAGACCTGCACAACATCACCGGCTTCGAGTTCTGGGGCGGCGGCGTGCTGGTGGCTCAGGGGCCGGACCTCGTGTTCCTCAAGGACACCAACGGTGATGACAAGTACGACGTGAAGGAGCGGTTGGTCCACGGCCTCGACACGGCCGACACGCATCACACGTCGAACAGTTTCGTGCTCGATCCGGGCGGCGCGGTCTACTTCCAGGAGGGCACGTTCCACCAGACGCAGGTCGAATCGCCGTGGGGACCGACGCGCCGCGTCGCCAATGGAGCCGTCTTCCGCTACGAACCGCGAGCACAGAAGTTCGACGTGTACGTCACCTACGGCTTCGCCAATCCGCACGGACACGCCTTCGATGCGTGGGGTCAGGACATCGTGGTCGATGGGACCGGGGCCGTGCCGTATCACGCGCCGCTCTTCTCCAGCTATCTCGAATTCCCGAACAAGCACGGTGGGACGCCGAGTGTCTACAAGCAACGCACCCGCCCGTGTCCGGCGATTGATTACATCTCGGGAACGCACTTCCCCGAAGACCTTCAGGGCAACTTGCTCGTCGGCAACGTGATCGGCTTCCAGGGGATTCTGAACTACAAGGCTCACGATCAGGAGTCGAGCCTCGGTGCGACCGAAGAACCCGAGCCGATCCTGTTCTCCTCCGATCCGAACTTCCGTCCGGTGGATATGGAGACCGCGCCGGACGGGTCGCTCTACTTTGTCGATTGGCAGAACCCGATCATCGGCCACATGCAGCACAATCTGCGAGACCCCAGCCGTCAGCGAACCTATGGCCGCGTCTACCGCGTCACTGCTGAAGGGCGTCCGCTGGTGAAGGCCGAACCAGTCGCCGGTGAATCCATCGAGAAGCTGCTCGACCTGTTGACGAGCAAGGATGACCGGGCACGCTACCGTGCTCGGATCGAACTGTCGGGCCGACCGACCGCCGACGTGATCGCCGCCGCGACGAAGTGGCTTGCCGATGCGAACGGCGCGACGACCGATCACGATCAGTTGGAGGGCCTCTGGCTGCATCAATCGCACAACGTCGTGAATGCGTCGCTGCTGGAGAAGGTTCTCAAGTCACCCGACTTCCGTGCCCGCGCTGCCGCTGTGAAAGTCGCGACCTACTGGCGCGATCGTCTGTCCAATCCGCTTGACCTCCTCAAGACAGCCGCCGCCGATGAAGCGCCGCGCGTCCGATTGATGGCGATCTGGGGAGCCAGCTACTTCCCGCAGGCTGAGGCGACCGAAGTGGTGCTCATCGCGCAAGACAAACCAACTGACGCATTCATCGACCATCTCACCAAAGAGGTCATGCGGACCCTTCAGCCGTACATGGACCAGGCCAAGGCTGAGAACCGTCGCGTCGCGTTCACCACCGAGTCGGGGGCACGCTACTACCTCAAAAATCTCTCCAACGACCAGCTTCTCGCCGAGAAGAAGGATCGGATGGTCTTTGTCGAAATGCTGAACCGTCCCGGCCTGCGGGACGAATCGCGGCGCGAGGCCGTCACGGGACTGGCCAAGCTCGACAACAAGCCCGAACTGCGCGTCATCATGGACTCGATCAACAGCCTCGATGCCAAATCGGCCAACGCTGACACGACCGTCGTGTTTGACCTCGTTCGTCAGCTCACCGGCCGCAACGCCAGCGAACTGACTTCCGCCAGGGCCGAACTCGAAAAGCTCGCCACCTCGGCGAAGCAGCCGGTCTTCCGACAGATCGGTTACGTGTCGCTCATCAACATCGACGACGGAGTCGATCCCGCGTGGAAGCTCGCCACGGCCGACGCCAAGCGGCTGCAAGACTTTATCAACGCGATGCCGCTCATCAGCGATGCGTCCGTCCGAGCGACGCTGTACGACAAGATCGAACCGCTCGTCGCCGGACTGCCCGAGGCACTCAGCGCGGGAGGCAAGGCGAAGGGGACTCAGGGTCGCTTCGTTCGCATCGAGCTTCCCGGCAAGGGAACGCTGACGCTGGCCGAAGTCGAGGTCATGAGCGGCGGAGTCAACATTGCCCGCAAGGGCCGCGCGTCACAGAAGAACACCAGTCATGGGGGTGATGCGTCCAAAGCCATCGACGGCAACAAGTCGCCCACATATGGAGACGGCGGCCAGACGCACACGGAAGAAAACACCAACAACCCGTTTTGGGAAGTCGATCTCGGCAGCGAGCAGCCGATCGATTCGATCATCGTCTACAACCGAGGCGAGATTCCGGAACGCCTTGCCAACTTCACCATTAAGGTCCTCGACGAGAAGCGCGGCGAGGTCTTCAAACGCGAGAAGAACAACCCGCCGCGAGTCAGCGTCGCGTTTGAACTCGGCGGCGGTGGTGCCGAATCGCTCGTGCGTCGGGCCGCGATGAATGCCCTCACCTACGTGCGCGGTCAGGAACCCAAAGCCTTCGCCACGCTGAGCAAATTCGTGAAGGACGACATCGATCGCGCGGCGGCCATCCGCGCGATTCAGCGGTTGCCTCAGGCCACCTGGCCGAAGGACGAGGCGACTCCGTTACTCAGCGTGCTCGTTGCGTCGATCCAGAAGACACCCGCCGCCGACCGCACGTCACCGGCGTCGCTCGACGCCCTCGAGTTCGCCGACGCCCTGTCTTCGCTGCTCCCGGCCGATCAGGCGAAGGCCATGCGCAAAACGCTGGGCGAACTCGGCGTGAAGGTCATCAAGATCGGCACTGTCTTCGAGAAGATGTCGTTCGACAAGGATGTGGTCGTCGTGCAGGCAGGCAAGCCGGTCGAGTTTCTGCTCGAAAACAGCGACCTGATGCCGCACAACTTCGCGATCCTGCAACCCGGCTCATTGGAAGAGATCGGCCTGATGTCCGAGGCTCAAGCCCAGCAACCCACGTTCGCCAAACAAGGCTACGTCCCCAGCTCAAACAAGGTGTTGGCCAAGTCCGGCCTGATGCAGCCGCGTGAAAGTGAAAAACTCAGTTTCACCGCGCCGAGCAAAGCGGGCGTCTATCCGATCCTCTGCACTTACCCCGGCCACTGGCGTCGGATGTACGCGGCCCTCTACGTCGTCCCCGATCTGGATGCCTACCTCGAAAACCCCGAGGTGTATCTCTCGACGAACAAGATCGTCGCGCAGGATGCACTGCTCAAGAACAACCGCCCGCGCACCGAATGGAAGATGGAGGACCTCGCCGACGCCATCGCCGAGGCGTTTGGAGCCGCGCACGAAGCGGGACAGGACCATCCGGGCCACGCCGATCCGGCCAAGCGGATCGCCAACGGCAAGCAACTCTTCAAGGTGGCCAACTGCGTCGGCTGCCACAAGCTCGACGGAGCCGGTGCCGAGTTCGGCCCCGATCTCACCAAGATCGATGTCAAACTCAAGCACCTCGACATCCTTCAGGAAATCCTCGACCCCAGCAAGAAGATCGACGAGAAGTACAAAACGAACGTCATCGAACTGGGAAACGGCACAGTCGTGAAGGGCCTCGTCGTGGAGGAGACTCCCGAAGTCATCAAGCTCGTCGAAAACCCGCTCATCAAGGTCGAGCCGACCGTCGTCAAGCGGGGCGACATCGTGGAACGAGTCAAGCAAAACATTTCGATCATGCCCAAGGGCCTGCTCGAAAAACTGACCCGCGACGAAATTCTCGACCTGATCGCCTACATCCAATCGCAACGCAAGCCGGTCCCGGCCAAGTAGCCTTCAACGCTCCGCGTGAAGAAAGCCGAGCACAGTTGACGGCGACAAACAACAACAAGGCACCTTCGTCAGCACTTCAGACCACCCCCGCCCCTCAGGCTTTGTGAAGGGCGTGGGATCGTTGTGGAATCACGCTCATTCTTCACGCCTTTTGAAGACTCAAGGCGTGCCACACTGAACTAATCACTAATCTGCACATTGGACTCGCCAGCCAGTGATGTAGGGGTGGGCATCACCCACCAATTCCGAATGCGAAGAAAAATGGTGGGCAGTGCCCTCCCTACAACTTTCATCGCGGCTATTTGTTGGCGTCAAACAGTTGAACCGGGTTGATTTTGAATTGAAGCATCTTGGCGGTGTCTCGGCCGTTGTCGCCGCCTTTGCGTTGCATGGTGATGCGGCCGATTTTCAGGTTCCCCGATCGGGTGAGTTCCACCGGGCCTTCGCTGTAGAACTTGAT
>JAYVOX010000560.1:0-4365 GCA_043757695.1 Schlesneria sp. | reverse complement strand
GCATATCCACGGTGACGAACGTGCAACCGGCCTCAACCAGTCGGCGCGCCATCAGCGTGTAACGGCCCCACGGGTTGTCGCCGTACTTGGCCGACAGTCGCGGGTCTTCCAGATCGAGGTTGAACGCCCGTCGCGCCTTCCCTCCGAGCACCATCGACAGCGCATCCTGCTGGTGCCGGTCAATCGTCTCCATGACATGTCTCTGGTCGGTCGCTCGATCCAGTTGATCGAGTCCCGCGAGCAGCGACGTCCGGCTCGCGGCCCGATCCGCGTCAAACGATTGCAGGCTATCGAGACACTTCGGCCGACCGACTTTCACGTTGTACGAGTAGTGCAGGTACTTCGATTCGGTATCGACATCGAACGGGTTGTAGGCCGCGCCGAGATACGCTGCGCCTTGATAGCCGGGGAACAAATAGATGCTTTGAGCCGCAGGCAACCCGACATACGCGGGCATTCCCGGCACGTTCGGCCCGCGCACGCGCGAGACATACGAACCGACCGAAGGATACTTCTGCGGCAAGTCGGCCGTCGTCGAACCGAACCGGCCCGTCAGCATCCAATGGCCACCGGCAAAGTGGTCGCCGGTGCCGTGATGCAGCGACCGAATGAAGACCATCTTGTCGGCATGTTTCGCGTGCTGCGGCAGAGTCTCGGAGAGGAAGATGCCCGGCACGTTAGTGGCGATCGCATCGAACGGCCCGCGATACTCCGATGGTGCGTCGGGCTTGGGGTCATACGTTTCAAGCTGACTCGGCCCACCATCGAGCCAAATCAAGATCACCGACTTGTCGTTCTTCGTCGCGGCTCCCTGAGCCTGCAACTTGAAGAGGTCTCCCAGCGACAGCCCGCCAATCCCCAACGCTCCCGCCTTCAATGCGGTCCGCCGCGACATCCCTGAACAGTTGGCAAACGGCGTCCCGGTCTCAAGCTGTAGCATCGTCAGTCCCTCTCATCCTCGAACGGTTGGACCACACCAACCCATTTCAATGACATCATCGGCACAACATAGCCCGGCCTTCACCGATGGGTCAATTCGGAACGAGGAAGCGGCTTCACCGTTGAAAGCCCAATCGTGGAAGAACGACGTTTCCGACAAAAGTCACGTGGGGCAGATTTGTAATCTGCCCGTGTCGCGTGTCTCGCTTGGATTCGAGCAGATTACAAATCTGCCCCACGTTGAGTTTGGTCTTTTGTCGGAAACGTCAAGAATGATTTGTGAGCAACTTCCCCTCCTTGTCCCTCCGCTGGGCGAGTAGTTAATCTCCGACATCGCGGTTGCTGCTCCTGCCGCCGCTTCCCGCCGAAAGTCCCGCCGGAATGTCCGACTTGTCGTCCCACCAGCCTCGGCCCGATGCCTTCGAACTTGACGCCCTCGCATCATTCGACTTCGACCCGCGCACGCGCGTTGTTTTCGGTTCGGGGACTGTCGCGCGATTGGGTGAACTCACGCGCGAACTCGGTGGCGCGCGTGTGCTGGTCGTGACTGATGATGGCATCGAACGGGCCGGACATGTGGCAAAGGTTGTGTCGTCCTTGCGCGACGCGCGTCTCGAGGCGATCATCTTCAAAGATGTGCAGCCGAATCCGACGACCGAGGACGTGGATCGCGGTCTCGCCATCGCTCAGGGCGAGCGGATTGATTTCCTCGTCGCCGTGGGCGGCGGCAGCAGCATGGACTGCGCGAAGGGGATCAACTTCCTGCTCACCAACGGCGGTCAGATCCGGGACTACTGGGGGATCGGCAAGGCGACGCGACCGATGCTGCCGTCGATCGCGATCCCGACAACAGCCGGGACGGGGAGTGAGGCTCAATCGTTTGCACTGATCGCCGATGCGAAGACTCACCTGAAGATGGCCTGCGGTGATAAGAAGGCGGCCTGTCGAGTCGCGATCCTCGATCCCGAGCTAACGCTGAGTATGCCCGCCAGCGTCACCGCTGCGACGGGGATCGACGCGATCAGTCATGCGCTCGAAAGCTATGTGACGACCAAACGGAACCCGATCTCGCAGTTATTCGCCCGTCGCGCGTGGAAACTGCTGGCCGGAGGATTCGAAGCGGTGATACGTGAAACGCGGAGAGCTGAGGCAGAAATCGGGGGGCAGGAATCTGATGGCGAAGCGGAAGGCCGCCCCCTCTCCCGACTACCCATAGCTGCAGTGCCCGACGGGAGCGAAGGGACAAGACCGTCAGCCAACGGCTCGACCTCTTCACCCTCAACCCTGCCTGTCCGCTCAACCCTCAACGGTCAACTTTCAACCTTACTTGCCGCACGGGGAGCGATGTTGCTCGGTGCCCATCTGGCGGGAGCCGCAATTGAGAACTCGATGTTGGGTGCGACTCATGCGCTCGCCAATCCGTTGACGGCGCATTACGGACTCACGCACGGTTTGGCGGTGGGATTGATGCTGCCGCACGTCATCCGGTTCAACGCCAGCGTCGTCGGTGCGATGTACGGCAAGCTGGCCGAGGACATCGGGCTGTGTGAATCCGACGACCCTCGCGCTGGAGAGTTGCTCGCCGCAAAGGTCATGTCACTGGTCGAAGCGTCTGGTTCACCAACGTCGCTCAGTCAATGCAAAGTTGACCGAACGCTGCTCTCTCAACTCGCCATCGAATCGGCCAAACAATGGACTGGCACGTTCAACCCACGCGGCGTCGATGAAGGCAGTTTGCTGGAGCTGTATGAGGCGGCGTTTGACCCGGCGTGAAAGCAACAGGCGGAACCACGAATCTCACGAATGACACGAATCCAGCAGGAAGAGATTAAGAGGGCTCTCCGTCTACTCCACGAAAATCAACACGCTTGGCGGAGAGCCATTGAGCGACAATGAGCACGAGTCATGGCGAATCGCCTCTTCAATGGAACACCTCACGGACCGCATTCTTCCTGCTTTCAGAATCGTGCTATTCGTGGTTCTGCCTTTCCTCTTTCTTCGATTCCTGATCGTGACCATTCCAACGAGGTGCCTCATGTTGCGAAGTCTGTTGAATTGCCTGCGGTCTGGCGGGCGAGTCGTCGCGGGCGTGAGTGCGCTGACAGCGTGTTTCGCTCTGGCAATGAGTGTCGCGGCGGAATCGAAGCCGCCGGCGGCGACGGGCTGGTCGTCGTTTCGGCACGATCTGGCGCAGACGGGCGTCGCGACATCGCCTCTGCCCGACAAGCTCGAATTGCTGTGGGAGGTCACGCTTGGCGAGCAGGTCGTCGCCACGGCGGCCATCGTGGGCGAGTTCGTCTACGTCCCGTGTCTGTCGGGCGAAGTCTTCTGTCTCAAGCGACAGACCGGTGAGAAAGTGTGGATCTACAAATCGGTCGAGAAGGTCGAGAAGAACTCGTTCGCGCCCGGCTTCAAGTCGTCACCGACGGTCACGGCGGACGCGGTGTATCTCGGCGATGAAGAGGGTGTCTTCCACGCGATTGATCGCACGACGGGCAAGGGCCGCTGGAAGTTCGAAACGAGCGGCGAGATCTACAGTTCGGCGGCGGTCCTCGACGGCAAAGTCATCTTCGGTTCGTATGACAACAGTCTGTACGGCCTCAATGAAAAGGACGGCACTCGCGCGTGGAAGTTCGAGACGCAGGGATACGTTCACTGCGCACCGGCCATTGCCGACGGCATCGCCTTCATTGCCGGATGCGACGAACACCTGCGCGGCATCAATATCAAGACGGGCGAGCAGAAGATCGAGCTGCCTCTGGAAACGTATCTGATCGCGTCACCCGCCATCGTCGGCAACTTTCTCTACGTCGGCACCTACGGCAGCGAAGTCGTCGCGGTTGATTGGAAGAAGAAGGAGATCGCTTGGCGCTACGCCTCGGGCAACGGTGAGTTCCCGTTCCACTCGTCCGCCGCTGTGACCGACAAACTCGTGGTCGTCGGCGGACGCGATAAGCTGGTCCACGCGATTGATCGCTCCACGGGCAAGAAGGCGTGGACATTCGCCACGCGCGCCAGAGTCGATAGCTCGCCGGTCGTCGTCGGCGATCGAGTCTTCATCGGCTCCAACGACGGCAACCTGTACGAACTCGGCCTGGCCGACGGCAAGGAACACTGGAAGCACAACGCGGGGAAACCGATCTCCGCCGCCCCCGCCGTCGGCGAAGGAGTCCTCGTCATCGGCAGCGAAAGCCGCGATGGCAAGGTGTATTGCTTTGGGAAAAAGTAAAGCGAAGAGGAAGGCAGAACCACGAATCTCACGAATACGCACGAATCAAGCCGGAAGAAATGAGGAGCGGGTGCGATGACAAGCAATGGTGAAAATAACGGCTCTCCGCCAATCGTGTTGAATGTTGGACAGAATTAGCCGCAGGGCGCTAGCCCCGGTTTGATTTCGCCTAACCGTGGGCTAGCGCCCTGCGGCTG
>JAYVOX010000559.1:0-4375 GCA_043757695.1 Schlesneria sp. | reverse complement strand
GCCGTAAGGCCACGGGTTTCCTGCGGCGATTAAGAACCCGCAGCCTGACGGCGTGCGGCTCGCCTGGGCCTCAAATCAAGCCGCGCGAAGTATAAACCGCTCATCAAGAACGGCGTCGCGGTTTCGCAGCAGGATTCACTCTGATTGGCACCTGCCAACCGCTACTTCTTCGGCTTGGCATCCGCAGCGCTTTTGTCGCTCGCCTTGGTAGCGTCTTTGTCGCTTGCCTTGGCATCGTCTGCTTTGGCCTTGGCCTTTGTTCCTTTCTCCTTGGACTCTTCATTCACGTCCTTGAGAATCTTTTTCTGTTCGGCAGTCAGCACGGCTTCGACCTCAGTACTGCGTTTGGCCTTGAGCGCCTTGAGCTGATCTTCAAGGGCATCCAACTGCGAATCGAACTTGTCGTTAATGGCGTAGACTTTGTCCTTCTGGGCGTCAGTCAGTCCCAATTTTCCGTAGTTGGCAGGGAGCCGATTCGTACTCTTTTTCTCGACGGCTTTCCCTTTTGTCGTCGGCTTGGCTGTGTCCTGAGACCAACCAGTGATCGAGCAGCAGAGCAGCAAAACCAAGGCATTCAAAACAACACGGCGACTTTTCATGACAGGCTTCCTCTCGACAAATGGACTGAACTGGGACAAACCTCGCAGCGATCACACGTCGATGCGAAACGCACGACGAGTCGCTGCGGAACGCGCAACACTGAGTAGTATCGCGTCGCATCCATGACGACGAACAAGACTATTGCGATGCCATCTAACACAATCAAGTCGGGCCGATGAGTGTCCCGCAGTGGCGGCAATACAACCGACTCACGCCAACCGGCTCACCAAAGAACCACGGGGACCAGCTCGTTGGTAACGACACCCCGATCAGCCTGTTGAAGGTAGCCCTGTCGCTCCGCGACAGGTAGCGCGCTGAGGAGTGAGCGTTCGATGACGAGTCAGCAGCGTCCGCGATCCAACGTCCCGATTGCACTCTAGCGCTCTGTCGCGGAACGAGGTGATCCGGGTGCCGTGAGGCCAAGGGCACTTGCTTTAGAAACCCGCAGCGTGAGCAAGGGCGTGTGATCCGCTTAAAACAGGCGAACTCCCTTGCTGACCCAGCGGGTTACTTATCTAAAGCAAGTGCCCTTGGCCTCTCGATACCCGGCTCGGCAAATCTCGACGGTTAATAATGTGCCGACTCTAAGTACGATTTCCCAATTGCTGGCCGCACATGGACCGGCCCGGTATGGTGCCAACTGAGCTACCGGTGATCGCCAAAGAACCGAGGACTGGCGTCCTTCGCTCATCCT
Source organism: Schlesneria sp. (assembly GCA_043757695.1). Taxonomy (GTDB): domain Bacteria; phylum Planctomycetota; class Planctomycetia; order Planctomycetales; family Planctomycetaceae; genus Schlesneria. The sequence goes on along the minus strand of JAYVOX010000559.1, from coordinate 3,081 downwards.
GAACATCGGTTTGGATAAAGCACTCGAACCGCCGACGTTTCGACTCCCGTTGAAGGACTTACTGTCATGCCCCGCTGTTGTTCCAGTTGGCAGATTCTCTTGTGCTGGGGACTCATTGCGGTCGAGTCAGCACAGGGTGACGAGACCACCGTCATCGAACCACCGACGGAGCTGCGGCAACAGTTGCAGCTCTCCCCCTTCTACAAGAAGTGCGTCGTGACGCAGGGATTTGCCATCGTGAGCAGCGAGAAGGTGTGCGACCCCGCGTTGCGTGAGGTGGCTTACGTCGTGAACGCGATGCTGGCCGGACGCGATGATGTCCGGCAGGCCCTCGTTCAAAACAAGGTGCGGCTGGCGGTGATGGCTCCGACCGAACTGACTTGCGACATCCCCGAACACAGCGATCTCACCCCCCCGGCCTATTGGAACCGCCGCGCGCGAGGACTCGGTGCGACATCCGCCCGACCGGCCGTCAGTTGCGGTGAAGAAAACGTCCTCGCCTTCCCCGGCGATCCGTATGCGGCGGAAAGCATCGTCGTTCACGAGTTCGCTCACGCCATCCATGAAATGGGTTTGAACACGGTCGATCCGACATTCAACTCACGCCTGAAAGCGATCTTCACGGAAGCGATGCGTGAGGAACTTTGGAAGGGAAAGTACGCCGCCTCGAATCACTCCGAGTACTGGGCGGAAGGGGTCCAAAGCTGGTTCGGCACCAACCGCGAGAACGATCACGACCACAACCACGTCAACACGCGCGACGAGCTGAAAGAGTACGACCCGCGCCTCGCCAAACTGATCGCCGAGTCCTTCCCCAACAACAACTGGTCCTACATCCGCACCGACAAACGCCCTCCCGCAGAGACGCTCCACTTGAAAGACTTCGATCGGACTCAAGCCCCCAAATTCGCTTGGCCCGCCGCCGTCATCAAAGCCTTTGAAGAACACCAAGCGAGCACGAAAGCCGCCGAGAAATCGGAATGAAACCATGTGTAGCAGCCGGAGCAAACAGCCTGAGTCTGGAATTGGCTAACGATCGCTGCATCAAAGTGTCGTAGCCGAAGTCGTGAGACTTTGGATCGAACTCTCACGAGTTCGGCTACGTCAAGTAACCCGCAGCGTCAGCGAGGGAGTAAGGGTGGCGGCAAGGTCGTTGTGTGCCACCGGCGGCGGCTTGGCAACGCCACTGTGGCGGGAACGCACCCGGTTTGCGGAGATCACCAACTGACAGCAGGCACACCGCTCTGCCGACAGCGCGGTCTCTCATGCGTTCAAGGCATTGACCAACCGTGCGACGACTCGGTTGCCATCCCCTTTCAATGAGTGTTCCCAAATCCGGATGACACGCCAGCCGAGTTGCCTGAGAGTCCGCGTGACCAGCCGATCGCGTCGCTGATTCACCTCAAACTTCGTCCTCCAGAACTCGGCATTGCCCACGGGAGCGTTGTAGTGCCGAGGACACCCATGCCAGAAGCAGCCATCCACAAACACGGCGACTCGCTCGGCGGGAAACACAAAATCGGGCCGCCCAAACACGGGCCGGTTCCGCCGCCACCCCGTGATCCCATGCGAGCGAAAGATCGCCATCAACCTCAACTCGGTCGCCAGATTCCCCCGCGACCGAACCCGAGCCATGACCTCGGATCGCTTCGCCTTGGTGAAGGTGTCGGCCATTGAGTTTCACTTCCACTCAGAGACGACATTTTCCATGTGCCATGCAAAGGCGTCTTTGTGAACGCGCAGCGATACTGTTTTCGCTTCAGAGATTGGCTTGTGGTCATACTGGCGGAGAAAAGCGTTTTCTTTCATTCGAGAGACTCGCGGCGGGATAAAGATCATGCGATCCGGTAGCACACCGAACAAACCTCGATCGAATGCCCAATGCAGTGTCTGCGTGAGAGTGAGACCGTTGCGAATGTCATCAGCTCCGCCTTTGCTGACCGGAACGATGTGAGCCGACTCGACCTCGCAGAGCAGTTTCGGCGTGGCTATTGCAATCCCGCTGACGGCACAGCGACGTTCGTATTCTCGCCGAACTCTCTCCCGAAACATGACACAGCGTGCGACACGGTTCTGGCGAGTCTCGGTTCTCACCACATTCGCCCTCTGAACGAGGAACGGTTGCTGTGACAGATTGACGATGTCTGTTCCAGCCAACTTTAGTTCGGTTTGACTGACCGGACTGTTTTCCAAGTAAAGCGGCCCCCAACGCCGTCCCGCTACTGCCCGGCTAATCAGTATGAAATCAGGTGTAGTCTGCTTCACGAGGATGAAACGAAACCAATCGAAGGCATCCAATCGACGTTGGAAAAGTAGTACGTCGTCCGCAACGGCACGGTCACGAAGAGGACGCAACCCATCAGTGATGCGGCTTTCCGCCGACCGCTTTCCGCCCCATGTCTGCAACTGATAACGAATGGAACTGTCGGCCAAATGAATACCACCAACGAACATTTCCGTTAAAAGATAACGGTCCGTTGTTGGGGCGATCTCGGAAGTGATGGCCTCGTCTAAGCTTGGCAGAAAACGGCGAAGGTCGTTCGGTAGAACCATGCCGCCCTGATGACAAATTCCCCCACGAACAAATGCGCGCCATGACATCGGATCGCTTGGCTTTGCGAAAGACTTCAGTCAACGTGTTTCCTGCCTTTGGCCAGTGCGATTCAGTGTGGCTGATGCCAGCGTGGCAGGGCGCACAGGCTTTGCGGAAGCCCCCGACCGACAATCAACAAAGTCGCCAAACCCCGCCACCCCGTCGTTGTCAGAAATCATGAGTGTTATGGAACGACCTCCATACTGGGTCTTCTTTCAAGATTTGAAATACTTCGTACGCAAGAATCGCCGCACCTCGAAACTCTTCGGGAGTCAACCAATCCAATGTCGAATGAAGGACATCGCAACGCATGATTTCTTCAACGAGATACGCTTCTGACGCATTACAGCCGGTGTCAGAAACGATACTCTGCTGATATGCACTCAATCGTCGTTTGGCCATGATTTGGACTGCTCCGTGGCTTGCGGAATTATCTCTCCACCATAACCATCAACCTGGCAGAAGAGGCAGTCGATGGCAAGTCGAAC
>JAYVOX010000558.1:0-4380 GCA_043757695.1 Schlesneria sp. | reverse complement strand
ACGGCGCGGCATGTTCAGATTCTGGATGTCTCCTCGGGTGAACGTGTGGTGACGGCGATTGAAGTCTTGAGTCCCACCAACAAGCTGACCGTTTCGGGGCGCGAGGATTATCGCCGCAAACAGCGCGACTATCTGAACGCAGGCGTGAACCTCGTCGAAATCGATCTGCTGCGAGGCGGCCAGCACGTCTTGGCCGCCGCCTTGGAATTCATCCCCGAGTCACGACGCCGCACCTACATGATGAGCATCCGCAGCCGCACCCGTACAAAAGTCTTCGGTGCCTCGCTGCGGGAACCACTGCCGGTCATCCCCATCCCGCTGCGCCCCACAGATCGCGATGTCTCGCTGAACATCCAGCAGATTATCGCCCAAGTCTACGACCGTGGCCGATACGCCAAATTGAACTACCAACCCGATCCCGACCCGCCACTCTCTCCCGAAGAGGCCGCATAGGTGGAGAACCTGCTCTGCGAACAGGGACGGCGAACACGAGCCTCGTAGGGTGCGTGAAGTCTTCGGAACGCACCAACATCACGACCAAGAAGGTCTGTTCCGAAGACTCCACACACCCTACTGCTGAGTCCCGGCGGACTCCACTTCCCGTTCAACCAAGCCACGACATCAACGCCAGCTTCCCGAGCAATCGCGATCGCCACCGACTCAACATCATCCAAGACATCATCATTGGTGACACGGAACACACGCAGCCCTTGTTCGTTCAGAAATGCAGTTCGTTGAGCGTCCCGTTGCTGCCGTCCGTCATGACTCATCCCGTCAAGCTCGACAACCAGCTTGGCGGATGAGCAGATGAAATCAACGCAGTACGGGCCGACAGGAATCTGACGGCGAAACCTTAGCCCGGCAACTTGTCGGTTCCGCAGCACGTTCCAGAGGATTCGTTCCGGGATCGGACTCGTCGAACGAAGTTGCCTCGCGAACTCTGTCTGCTCGTCAGTCCGTCGAGGTTTCAATGGCATTGCTGATCGCTTGTCTTGTCCCCTCTCCCGCCCGCTTCGGGGGGAGAGGGTTAGGGTGAGGGTGGATTTTTTTCGGGTTGAACAACCACAGTCTCAGCGACCGGTCCCATTCTGATTCGTTCACAAATTTCCAAGTCTCTCGACCGCTCGAAGCCCCCTCACCCTAACCCTCTCCCCCGAAGACGGAGGAGAGGGGACCAGAGTCGCTCGCTACGCGAGCGGTCAAAATCCGAAACCCCAGACTTCAAAGTTCGTCCCCTCGAATTTGCAGGCCACCCTTCTTGTCCCCTCTCCCGCCCGCCTCGGGGGGAGAGGGCTAGGGTGAGGGGGGATTTTCTTTTAGTTGAACTACCACAGTCTCAGCGACCGGCCCCATCCTGATTCATTCACAAATTCCCAAGTCGCTCGACCGCTCGAAGCCCCCTCACCCTAACCCTCTCCCCCGAAGACGGGGGCGAGGGGATAAGAGCCGCACCCGCTGTGCGGGTCGAATTCGCCCACGCGACATTGCTTCACTGTGATAGGTTCCGGTCCATGTGAGTCGGTATTCGGAGCCAGCTTGCCATCCTCCGTTGCTGACACATTCTCCTCAAGAATGCCGCTCGCCCGACCATAGAGCTCATCAAATGTAATTATTTCCGGTGTCGAGATACTCCCACGCAAATGCTCGAATGAACTGAGCTTGGCCATGTTCACGCCGACCTCGTTCCGGAATTGCTGCAAGCGACCAATTACTAGGAAAGCTTTGGGTTTGTGGAAGAACACCTCTTCCTTAGTTGGATTATCTTGTGCATCGGTAATCTGCTGTTTCCGTTGCTCCGTCATCAAATGCTTTGCCACCGTCTGTTGGCTTTGAGCGATTCCACCGGCAAGTTCCGGGGACATCCGCCAACACGCAGAGCGATAGGCCGGACGATCACCGTTGGCCGAATGCAGAAGTTCTGTCAAATGCGTCTTGATCTCCACGAAGCATAGGTTGCTGATGTCACCGACCGTTTTCATGAGAGCATCAGCCCGTTTGCCGCTTTGTTCATAATCGTATCCAGTGGTCACTTGTTCCAGCTTTTTGCCATCAAGGCTCGTCATGAACACATAGTTCAAGCCGTAGCCGAAAATCCATTTGTTCTCCTCGAAGAACTGCTGCCACAGATCTTCGTCTCGGGTTTTCCCTCGCTCTTCTTTCGTATGCCTGAAGAATGCGTCGTCGTCCAAAAGTTGCTTGAAAATGCTCAGTTGCTTTCGGCGGTAGCCTGTCGCAATCAAGTCAGACTCCATGCACTCATTTGCGGCAAGGCGACGCACGAGCGGAAGGTGTTGTCGCATGAGTTGCACGAGACCGCTCTTATTATCGCCGTCATCGCCAACTCCATCACAGAGTGCCGACAATTCGTCCGCAGATAAGTTTCCCAATGCTGTGAGCAGTTCCTTGCGTCGAGTGTAATTACCACTCACCCAGCGCGCGATGTCTCTCGCGTCTAGGCGAGTGTCGAGTAGCGAATCCAAGGCGTTGGCATTAGATGTACATCGGATGAGCAGTTGAGTAATGGCGTGAGCTTCTTGTTCATCCAATTGCTCAACTCGTTCGAGTACCTCAATCGCTTCTCGTGAACTGATGCTCTGGCCATCGACGTTCCAGATTTGAGCGAACTCACGGCGGCGTCCGTCGTTGGCGTTGATGTACTCAACGACCGAACGCAGATCGATTTCCTTGCCGATTTCCGAAATAGGAATCGGGTTGTAGGCAGTAAGAAACTCATGTGCGGACGCCGCTGCCCTTACCAATCGAATGTTGACGATGACAACGTATTCGGTTTCTGTGGTGAGCTTTTGAATCTTCACATCTTCGGACGTCGTCAAAAGAAGAGCCGGATTCTTTCCTTTGGGATGATTCCGTTTTACGTACCGTGCCAATTCTTGACCGTTCGTAAACATGCAGCGCCGGTAGCCGATTTCCTCAATCCAGTTGAAGTCGTAATAGACTTTGATGCCACACAACCGCGTAGATTCCCCTTCTCGTTCCCAGAGTTGTTGTCGCCAAGGAATTTCTAGGTGCGCGATCCTACCCAATCGGCATCGGGGGGATGGACGGACGCTTACCAACTGATCCATTTTTGCAATCTTTCAAAAGCAACGACTGAAAAAGTTCCGTGAAGAGCGTCGAGCCTACGCGAATCATCCCACCACTCGGTGATGTTCAGTGCGTCATCGCGTAAAACACGATGTTGATTCCCGTGGGATACGCCTTCTTTTCGGAGAATTCGGTGAAGTACCACGGGGTTTCGCAAGGTGCGGGTGCTGCGGCCACACAGATGGTATAGCTCAGCTCACGCGAAGTGAATTGCTCCTTGGAGGCCGGCTTCGCCTGACAATTCCACGAGTTGGATCAAGGCGGCTCGTTCCAATGCGCGGTTGCGGCGACGAACGAGAACGATCAAGCCTGCGAACGGCGTGTCGCCGATCAGCGACAGAAAGTCATCTCGGTTGCACGTGATCAGCACCCAGCCGTTTGCATTCGCGAAGCGAAAGACTTCGTCATCTTTGGCATCGATCGGCAAGACCTCACGGAGCCGAACCACTCGATGCCGCAAGGCTTCCAAAGCATAGGCACAGCCTTCCGGGACATCGTGGTCGAACAGGAACGTCATGCTTCGGTCTGCATCTGGCGGGCGACAAGGATGTCGATCTCACCCCGATGGTCCTCGTAATACGCAAGGCATTCGTAGACCTGGGCGCGTGTCAGCGTGGGAAAGCAATTCGCGATGATGGAATCGACCGACTCGCCGGTCTGCAACAGTCCGATGACATCATGCACGCCAATGCGCGTCCCCTCGACACTGGCGTGACCCGAACGCACACCGGGATCGCTGGTGATGTATCGGTAGCCTAACGACGGAAACATGGTGGAAGGATTCATGGGCGGTAGGATACGTGGTGAGATGATGGGCTGCTAGGGCTTCCAAGATGATCATCAACGCTTGAAGAACCCCTGACCCTGGCCCTCTCCCCTCCAGCGTTTGTCTTCTAAAGACAGGCGGGGCGAGGGGACCGGAACTCCCCGATCCTCACTCGTCAGTGCGTCATGGCGTAGAACACGATGTTGATTCCCATGGGATATGCCTTCTTTTCGGAGAACTCGGTGAAGTACCACGGGTCTTCGCCCTCGCGCTCCCAGCCGTCGCCGAGGTCGGTGTTGTGGCAGATGATGACCATCAGGCGGCCCTTGTCGTCGAAGATCCCCTTATAGTGGACCTCCTTCGCGTCGGGTCGCTCCCACGTGATTCCCTGACTCTTTCCTGCCAGGGCTTGATTGATGCTGGGGATCTGCGGCTTCTCCTTCAGGTCGTAGACGCAGTGGAAGAGCGGATGATCGAGCGGCAGTTCGATCGGCTCGCGGTCGGGGAAG
>JAYVOX010000557.1:0-4404 GCA_043757695.1 Schlesneria sp. | reverse complement strand
TCGTGGTTGTGTGGTGATTCACTCGGACAGACTGAGTTCGCGGTCCAAGGTAGCCCTGTCGCTCCGCGACAGGAAGCGAGATGAACCAGACCGCGATTTGGCAAGCCGATGCACCGAGACTTAGAGAGCGATCCCCGCGCCCGCGCTTCCTGTCGCGGAGCGACAGGGCTACCTTCCCAACCAAATGCAGACCGTAATTTCTCGAACGATCCTTAGCTCTCGTGCCGCTATTGAGTCGCGAGGCGACTCCGGAATGATGCTACTTCTCCACTGACGCAGCCGGTTGGTCGCGAACGGGTACTCGGCAGTCGTCTCTGTGCTGCTCCACGGTGACGGCCACCTCACCGCGATTGTCGCTCAATGAATTCCAAGAGTCGTTCAGTCGTAAGTAGAGCGTTCCCGTGTGAGGGGCGACGAATGTCAGGCCACGTCCGATCTCAACCACGTTTCGCAGGGACGCCACGTCGCGCGGCGAGGACTCCGCCTCGTGCTGGAGCCAACCGAGCAGTTGGCCGAGTGGCCGACCGTCAAAGTAGCGGAAGGTGATTCCTTGCGGCTCACTGATCCACGGCTTCGGCAACTCGGCCAGCGTGAAGCGGCCCGAGGACGTGATCTGGTAAGTCTGCCCCGCTTCCATTTGCACGCCGCTCGATTGCCAACCTCGACCGGCCGCGATGTCGCAGCGGCGTGCAGGCTGCTCGCGCACGAGGGGCGTTCCCGGTCGAAAGTCGATGGCCGCGCGAGTCGCCTCGTAACCGTACTGCACGTTCTGGGCGAACAGCTCCCATTCGGTATTCAGTTCTCGCTCGAACTGTTGGAACAGCGCGGCGAACTCACGGCGAAAGGCGTGGCCCTGATCGAGCGATCCCAGTTTGCGGAATGGCTCGCGGTAACGGGGGTGAGCGTCCAAGAACTGACACAGTCCCCACGACCACGCATACGGCACCGGCTTCAGAAACTCGATCGGCTCCCAAGCGGTGATCTCCGAGATGGACCTGCTCTGTTTGTCGGCGAACTCACTGCGAACCGCGGTGATGCGACCCCAACCTGCGAACTCGTCGCGCGAAGTCGGCATGACCTGAAACCGAACCGAACCGTCCGGCTGGACTTGATGCGTCGCGAAGTATTCGGCCATCCCTTCGATGTACCAGACCGGCGGTGTGACTCCCGCCAGGATCGTCATGAAGCAGTGAGTCGCCTCGTGCAGCAGCAGATGCCGACGGAAGTAGTCAAACTTTTGCTCGCGCATCCAGAACTCGTGGCGACGATGGCGACCATGCTCAAACATTGGCAGGTCCTCGGGGACAAGGCCCGCCTCGCGAAAGAGGCTCTCGTCTCGAATGACGTAGCCGGTCAACTGAAACTTCGAGCCATCGCGCGCTGCCGGTAACTCGCCGAAGTATTCGACCCACGCGAGGTACACCGCATCAATCAAGGGCGGCAGAGTCCGAGCGATCTCCGCATCAATGTCGGTGTAAAGTTTGAGTCGCTCCGATTCATAGACTCGAATCCCCGCCTCGGCCAGTCGCGCGTCATCGTGCTGCTGCCGGAGATCGTTGGGCCGATAAACGGGTTGGGGCGTTGGAGGGCTGGCTGACGGAGACTGTTCATGTTGCGTCCGCACAGGGCGTTCACCCGTCGCCAAGTCAACCGCAGTCTCGCGAGGACTCGCCTCCGTTCGAGCAGGACGTTTCGTTTGTCGTCGAGACTCCTGTTGTTTCGCGAGCTTCGCGGTCGGCTGGGAGTCGGCCGCACGTCGATCTCCGTCGCAACCGATGAGCAAGAGCCAGACAACCAATAGGACTCGTCGTACCGCCGATCGAACCTGGACGGACGAGGGAAAGCACTGCGGCCAAGCGATCGGAGGCTGGGCACTCGTGCCCGTCCAATCTTTGGCCCAACGTGTTGTCCTACGAAAACCGGACGGGCAAGAGTGCCCAGCCTCCGAAGCGAACGATTGCGATCGAACGAGTTCTCTGCACACGAAACACCTCCGAATCATCACCTCGACAATCAAGGAACTTCGGCTCTCCGCCATTCGTGTTGGAACGCATTCATCAGCCGCAGGGCGCTAGCCCCGGTTAAGCGAAAACAAACCGGGGCTAGCGCCCTGCGGCTGATTTGCCAAAATGATCAACACGAATGGCGGGGAGCCGATTTTTGGAAGACCGGCCAGTGTTGGGGCATTCCAGAATGCGGGGAGAAGCCGAGAAATGAAAGCGGTGTTCAATCCCCGCACTCCAAACGTGGCAAAAGTCGAGGTCAGGCATCCCCGTTTAAAACTCTCTCGTCCGATTTATACCTCGCGCCGTGGAAACTGACGTGACAAGCCACGTGGGCCATCACGTCAACGACTGTAGTCTTGGCTGGTCGCGATCATCAACAAGCTGCTCGCGAAGAATCCGGACGAGCGATTCCAAACGGCGAAAGAAGTCACCGATCTGCTGGCGAAGTGTCAGTCGGAACTTCAGTTGACCGGCAAAGTGACCGGCGGGGAACAGATCGTAGGATGGCCTCCCAAGCCGTCCGAGTCCGCCCAACAAAAGGACAACAATCCCAAGCAGACGGACGGCTTGGGAGGCCATTCTATGTTGGCCTATCCGACAGCAACTCCACTCGCCAACCCATTGCCAGCCGCCCAGAACAAGCCATCGGTCTGGCGCACCAAGAGCCTGTGGACGCAACTGGCTCTCACGGTGATGGCCACACTGTTGCTGATGTCGTTCTTCAACCGCCCGATCTCAAAGTGGCTTATACTTCACGCGGCCTGATTTGAGGCCCAGGCGAGCCGCACGCCGTAAGAATGCGGGTTCTTAATCGCCGCAGGAAACCCGTGGCCTTACGGCACACGGCTCGCCTGAAACATCTCACTCTTGGCCGTGCGAAGTATAATCCTGCGCCGCCAGTGCTGCCCAAGACCGAAGTCGCGGGGGGACTGAACTTCGATGGGAAGGACGATTGGGTGCAGGTCTCGAACGTCGAGTGGTCGTATCCGCAGTACACCCTCGAAGCGTTCGTGACCTCGGCCAACGGCAGGTGAAAGAATTCCAAAATGACAAAGCGGTGTTGGGGTACCCTCTGGGTCACACCGCACTCCAAAAATCAAACTCGCGCGCCTCGCTGCGCTCGTCGCTGAGGGCAGGTCGCCGAAGCGCCGACCTGTTTGGGCCAAGACAAAAGACGTAAGGCGGTAAAGGGGACAAGAATTTACGGAGTCCTGACGGCGGAGGCGGAGAGCACCACCCGGAAACCAAAGTAGTTGCGCCGGTAGTCGGGCGAGTTCCAGTCCCGATAGGCCGAGCGGGTGTACCTGGAGCGGAAGTTCCACGAACCGCCACGCAACACACGATCCTCCGAACCACTCGCCACCTTCGGAACGGTCGTCGTGCCGCTGCGCTTCGCGTACGCCTTGTCATCGTATACGTCCTCACACCATTCCCAAACGTTGCCATGCATGTCGAACAGACCGAAGGCGTTCTTCGCATAGGAACCGACGGTCGTTGTCCTTTGTAGGTACGGCCCCTTGCTTGTCGTGCCATAGGGATAGTTTCCATTGACATTGGCGTTGTCCCCGTTCAGCGTGCCGCCGAAATGGAACGGCGTGGTCGTTCCCGCACGGGCCGCGTACTCCCACTCCGCCTCCGTGGGCAGCCGATACGTGACGCCGTCCTTCGCACTCAGCTTCTTGCAGAACTCCACCGCGTCATCCCACGAAACGTTCTCCACCGGGAACTTGCTCGTGTTCATCCCGCTCACACTGCCGCTGGATGTGCCCGACTTCGAGAATGAACTCGGGTTGGTTCCCATCACGCTCTCGTATTCCCCCTGCGTGACCTCGTAGATTCCCATGTAGAACGGCTGCGAGATGGGCACCGAGTGCGGACCTTCATTCGTCGAGCGCTCGGCCTCGCCGACAGGCGAACCCATCGTGAACGTCCCCGCCGGGATCAACGCCAGTTTCATCCCCGTCGATTTCGACGTGAACTCCTTCCCTGTCACCGAAGGCTGCGGATCAGGACGTGAAGGCTCCTTCGGTTTCGGCGTGCTGGGGGGACTCGGCTGTGGCAACGGCTTCACCGGGGCGATCGACGCCAACTGCAAGTTGACTCGGCCGATGTTGAGGAACCGGGGCTGCTGAAACTGCTCGCCATTCGACAAGTCAGCCACCAGTTTCGGGACCGCTTCGTCCAAGTGTTCCCCCAGCCGGCTGGCGGTCGAGCGGTCCTGGGGAGTCTTCAACCAGTCCAGCACGCATTTCGTGAAGGCCCCGTGCTTGCTGGTCGGGTCTTCAAACGCGCGCTCGCCTTTGGAGCAGGCCAGCAGCGCGGCCGTGTTCGCACTCTCCGGCAAGTCGCCCGATTTGATCCCCGTGCCGAACCCGCGACCGCGCGCCGCGTGAGGGTC
>JAYVOX010000556.1:0-16704 GCA_043757695.1 Schlesneria sp. | reverse complement strand
CGAACGCCTCGCGCCGCAACCTGACCACCGCCACCTCCTCCTGATCCCATGCCGCTGAACATGTCCGCCCCGCCGGGCATGGCTGCTCCACCCCCATGTGCCCCGCCGCCGTGTGCTCCTCCACCTGCGGCCACTGGAGTCGGCAACCTCATCGGTGCCCCTCCTCCTCCTCCGCCGCCATGTGCTCCCCCCCCGGGAGCGCCAGCGACCGGGTTGGCTCCCCCACCAGCGGTTGCTGCTCCGGGGAGCTTAAACCCGGTACCCGCCGCAGGATTGGCACCAGCAACGGCTGGCCCGGAATCGATACTGGCTTCACTACCACCAGCAGCCATGCTCGAACCCGTCTCTGCCGAACCGGTTGGCTTCACTCCCAATATAGCTCTACCGGAACTGGCGAGCAGGAACTCCACGGGAAGATACTCCGGCTCTCGCGCCAGTTCGCGCTTGCGGTACAGCGGATGCCAGATCGGAGTTGTGAACTCGAACTTCGTTTGGTCAATCCGTGAGAACAACTGAGTGGCGCGGTCGTTGAAATCGACGACCTTGAACGTCTCTTGCTTTTCCTTGGGCCATTGATTGGCCTCGGGAGAAGTGATTCGTAGCCGGGCATCTTTCACCTTCTTGCCCAACGCTTCCGGTGACCCGGCGTACTTAGACCATGAGGTCGAACTGAGGGCCAACAGAACCAATAAGGCAATTAGACCCAGCCCCATTTTCTCACCGTGGTCGATGAACAAGGCTTTAAAGTTGATGTTCTTGAGTTTCTTCATGATTCGTTTCCTCTGCTCGAAAAACGCGGAGCGACCTCGAACAAATTTCTGGCGATAGACAATCAATGACTCGGACGCGAACAACCTCAAAAATCAGGAAGCTCCGGTTGGCTTCGCGGCTGCTGCGGGAGGGGGAGCAGTTTCGGAGTTCGGTTTGGCATCGTCCGCAGGTTTGGTTTCAGACGAAGGCTTCGTCTCCTCGGTGGCTGCCGCCGGTGTTTTTGGCTCTCCGTCCGGCGGTGCCTCCGGCTTTGGATCACCTTCAGCGGCGGCTGGTTCTGTCGTCGGAGCAGACTCGGTCGTGGGTGGTGCGGCCGTCTCTGTGGTCGGCGTCACGGGTGTTACTGGCGGAGTATTGGGTTGAACAACAATCGGCTCAGGCTTCACTTCGTTATACAACGTGATGATTCCGCAAATGGCGACGCGCGACATGTTCGGGTCTTGGACTGCGTTCATGAGCGCGGCCAAGCCTGCTTGTCCCTGAGCCGTGGCAGCACCTCCACCACCAGCACCGCCCTCAATCGAAAAGCCCGATGACCCGGAGCTTCCAGACGAGCTTTCAGAGCCAAAGCCTGATGAACTCCCTCCACTACTACCGGCAAACGAATCGGCACCTCCTCCAGAACCGGGATTGAAGCTGCCACCACCACCCCGACCTTCAGGATCATCGTCGTTCAGCCGAACCACTTGGACTCGAATGATCTCAATCGGCCACGCCGACTTCTCGCTGGCAGACAGCTCCGAGATGAGATTCGGAATTTTGCGATGGTCCATGATCAGCGTCATGTAGAAGCCGCGAGTCCGGAACGGAAGAGCCTTATCGTCGTCGATGTAACGCCGCACCTTCGAGGCCGCACTCCCACCCGGACCACCTGACCCCAAGGCTGCTGCGGAACCGAAGCTAGACATGCCAGCTCCTTGGCCTCCGCCTCCCGAGCCATCGTCGCCCAATTCTTCTTTCACGTCGAAGTCAGCCGAAGCGGTCGTGGCCGCACCACCTCCGCCGCCCGAACCACCAAAACTACCGCCACCAAAACTCGACGTGTCCATCGCACCACTACTGCTGGACATACCACCGCCACCGCCTGTGGATGGCAGCGTCCGTTGGCCAGCAGGTTGACCACCATGCAGTGTCAATTTCTCGATCACGTGAATATGAGCATCCACTCGCGTATTGTTGGCTCCTCCATTGACCTCGGCGATCAGTTGCAACAGTCCCTCCAACAGCCAGAGATCCTCTTGAGCATCCCACATATGCTCCGAGGAAGGTGCGACATCTCCCCACATGTGGCGAGGAAGTTTGCTCAAGTTGAAATCGACAATGCCCGAGCCATCGATCCGATTGAACGGACGCAATGTCTCCCAGACGCGCCGCCAGTCGTTTTCGTAGTCTGTCCGGTAATTTTCGCGGCCGGCCACATCGATGGCTTCTCGATAGCCGGTCTTCGCCGCGAACTCGGCGACCGTTTCTGGCCACGTCATGCGAGCGCGTTGACGCTCCCAAAGGACTCGAGACGCAGACTTAACAGCGAGATCCTGCTGAGTGTTTATCGCTTGCAACCCGGAGGACCATTCTGAATTGGGAACCTCACCCGCGGGAATCTTTTTCTCAGCCGCTTCGATCTCAGTTTTGCGTGCCGCGATCGTGGCTGCCATCGTGCCGGTGTCCATCCACCAACCAATGACCGTCATCAGGATTCCCATCCCCAGCAAGATCCAAAACTTTTGCTTCAACACGGGTTCCAGGCGTTCCATGATGATCGCTTTCCAATAAGCAGTTGACCGACGAACAAGACGAACCGCACGCGTGGCAAACTCATTCGAGGCTGTCAACGCGGCCGAAAAAAACCAGAGTATTCACATTAGACGGACGCGAAACACGACCACCCGACAACAACATTCATCATTACGTGGCCGGTATCACCGGATTGGCAACAGGCTGAGCTGCGGGATTGGGCACGACGGGGAGAGCCACATTGGGGGCGACTGGATTGGGGACAGCCGTCGCCGGAGCGACCGCTCCCGGAGCGATTGCCGCCGCAGCGGCTGCTGCGGCAATGTCATCGCGAGCTTTGCCAAATGGAGTCGGCTGCCACACGAACTGAACAGTAAACGTCGTTTGACGAACGGGGATAACGACGGTCTGACCTTTGTCTTCGTCTCCAATGGTGGGTCGCCCACCCACCCCGGCTCCCGATGTCGCGCCAGCGGAGCCGAATGGATTTCCACCAGCGGGGGAATTGCCAAACGGTTGGCCCGACGATCTCCCTCCCGCAGTGGGCTTGCCATTCGGATAGAACAGGATTTCCTTGTTGTTGTTTGAGGTGGCAATCGTGGCGTGCGAGATGCCAATCACGCGTACGGGAACATCGGCAGATGTCGCGTTCAGACGTTGCCCCTGCTTCACGAACGTACTTTGTAAATTGCCGAGAAAAGTGGCCCTCACGTAGTTCGCGCCTTGGCCTATATTGGCCTTTTCTTTCTCATCATGGTAATGCACGCCTTGCAACGTGAAGATGTAACCTGGTCCCTTTGGCCCGGTCTTTTCCTCAGCAGGGGTCATGTAACCCTTCACACGCACGTCGATGGCAGGGCTGGCATACCAAGTCCCCACATCGGCGTATTTCTTACACGTGATATTGCGAATCGAGATTCGATTCATCTTCCTAATCTCGGTCTCATCCAGTTGGTCCCCCACGTCGCGCGGCAGACACTCGTCGATGGCTTTATAAACTTCCATCCAGTACTCGCGTGTCTGAAGCGAGCCAACGAGCTTTTGTCCTGCCGTCTGCAAGGTTTTGTTTTTGGATTCCTCGGCGGTGTACTTGCTCTTCAAGCCCGTCGCTTCGGTTTCGATCTTAGTCGCTTCTTCTTCTGCCGCGCCGAACCGCGCCTTGCTGACCGAGTGCCACACGCCGCCGTAACCGGCTGCCGATGTCGCCAAACCGATGAGTAATGTCGCGGCAGTCGCCACGGCCCACGGCTTCTTGCGACGAATCTTTCGTTCGAGAGCAATCTCGGGCGGCAGGAGCGTTGTGTGAATCTCGGTCAGCTTCAACGCTTGAATCGCGAGACCATACGGAACGACGAACGTCAGCAAGTTGTCTTGGAACAACGGTGCGTTCAACACGTGATCGCCCGCCAGACCCTTGAATGAGTCCACTCGTTCGACTTCGTACTGCAAGTTTTGTTGCAGGAATTTTTGGAGGCCCGCCAGTCGGAAGCCATTGCCGACGCCGATCAGCCGACCGATCTTCGCACTGCGATTGACGCTGGAGAAGAAGCCGATCGAACGCTGAATCTCGGCGACGTAATCGTTGAATACGGGACGCAGAGCTTGGAAGACGGCACGCGGATCGGGCGACTTCGTGGCGTTGCACTTCAGATGCTCGGCCTTCGCAAACGTCAGCTTCATTTCTTTGGTCAACGCCCGCGTGAAGTGGTTGCCACCCACCGGCATATTCCGAATCCACATCTTCTTGCCGTTGGTGACCATCAGCGTCGTGTTGTCGCAGCCCATGTCCACGACCACCGAATAATCCTCGGCGTCTTCACGTGGTTCACCGACTCGAACACCCATGCGGTCGTAGCAGAGGAAGTTATAGAGGGCCAGCGGCGCGATCTGGATCAGTTCGACTTCGACCTTCTTGTTCAAGAACGGTCGCAGGTGATGCTCCACTTGCTCTCGCTTCATCGCGAACAGCCCGACTTCCGCGTCAAGTAAAAACCCGCTTTCCTCAACACCACCACCGAGCGGTTGGAAGTCCCAGATCACTTCTTCCAGAGCGAACGGGATCTGCTGGCGAGCCTCATACTTCACGATCTCTTTGACGCGGCTCGCTTCAATCGGCGGCAACTGGATGAACTTGGCCAACGCCGTTTGACCGGGGAGGCTGATCGAAACCAAATCGCCCGCGACCTGGTTCCGCGAAAGGAAGGTATCCAGCGCCTGCTTGATGAGTTCATCTGGCACAGCATCCGGCTGACTCAACAATTTCGGATGAGGCACGTAATCGAACGCGACTGCAACGACCTGTTTTGCCGCCTCGGCGTAACGCAGCTTGACGGCCTTCAGTCCGGCTTGACCAATTTCAATGCCCCACGCGGCTTTTGCATCTGCCATGATCGTGAATCTCCGAGAATTCGGACGAAGCGAACCGGCGACCTCCGCAAGAAGGCCGCTGAGATCGCGAGTTGTTACCGATATCGATGAAGTTGCGAGAGACCAGAAATGTTGCCGAGAAACCTACCAACCAGAGACTTGCGAATGGAAAGCACCTGTTACCCCTGTGGTATCGGTCGAGTGCCCGCAAGAACCGAATTGTCACTGCCAGAAAACAGGAAGGACCGTCGAATGAGGGCCATGATCCAAGGCAAAACCGACTGCAACCCCATTGACTGGCACGCCGCTATACTTGCGTCCCAAGGCAATGTCAACCGCCCCGATCACGGCCTCAACCCCGAGTGAGGCTCGCCATCGAACCGTCACTCAATTCACGACCGCTTCCGTCAGAACAATCCACAGAGACGACCCACCTTCACAAGCTTTAAGGTCACGCCGAACAAGGTCGGGTCGAGACCACCTTCCCTCTCTGTCGATCATTTCGGCTCATGGCGAATCGTGCCATTGGCAGATACGACGACAGCGCATTCTCCGCAGTTCCCGGAATTTTCGCGGGCAACTTTTGACGCTGCGTGTGGGACGAGTTGTTCCGTCGTTATCATCCGTCCCAACGCTGCCATCCCGCCGCCCCGACTTCTCCGCGATCCCAATCTTTTCATCGGGTTGTTCTCCAACACGACCAACAAACGCCGAACGAATAGCAGGACTATGAGTCTTCAAGACATTGTGATCTTGGTCCCCAGCCATAGCTTGGAGGACTTTCCCACCGAGCAACCGGACAAGCCCGCCGCCAGTTTGCTGAACACGTTTGCGGTGGCTTGGCATCCGGAATTGCTGGCTTGGACCGGAGCATTGCCGCGTTGGCGTCGAGCCGACGAACCATCGGCCCTCCACAACGGACAATTGATCTTTGTCCCGACTGTCTGTGACGACTGGCTTCCTCACGGTTGGGTCGAGGACGCAAAGGCGGCCGGTGCGACAGTCATCAGCGGCTTGCACGAACGAGCGGACATCGTCGCGGCCGTCGTCGCCGCCCTCCCCGAGCGTTACGACATCGCGACCGATCTCGTCGATGACTTCTTCTCGCTCGGCTTCTGCTGGTTGCAGGTCGAACTCCTCACGCGGCACATGCGCAACTTCGGCAACATCGACGAAGCACGACTCCAGCAGCGTGCTGTTGCTGCCGCGAAGGCCGCGTTGGACAACGACCGCGAAACGGCGGAGGCCCATCTGCGCGGCTGCTTCGAAATCCTGCTCGAAGCGCGCGAACGGTTCTATCCGGTCGAGTGCTATCTGCTCGACCTCTGTCTCACCGCGCCCGATGTCAGCGCGGACAAACTCGCCACCGAAGCGACTCGCGACGTGCCGTGGAGCTTGCTCGCTTCGGCCTCAGACTTGGAAACGATCTGTCAAAAGTCGCCGGCCATTGTCGAACCACTGCGAGCCGCCTGTGCCGCCGGGCGAGTCAGCATCGTCGGCGGAGAAGACCGCGAAACGCCCTTGCCGATGCTGCCGTTGGAGTCCGCTCTGCATCAGTTCCAGCTCGGTCGTGAGCGACTCATCGCGCTGCTCGGCCAACCCGCGATTGTGTGGGGGCGACGAAAGTTTGGACTCACCAGCCAGTTGCCGCAGTTGCTGCACAAGTTCGGATTCAACGGGGCGTTGCACGTGGTCCTCGACGACGGCATCTATCCCGACGCCGAACACACCAAGCTCCGTTGGCGCGGTTGCGATGAGTCGATCGTCGATGCTCTCAGCCGCATCCCGCTCGCCGCCGACAGTCCGTCGAGTTACCTCCGTCTCCCCGTCCGCATGGCCGAGTCGATGGATCACGATCAAGCGGCGGGGCTGGTCTTCGCCCGTTGGCCCGATGTGACGAGTCCGTTCTTTGAAGACCTGCGTCGATCACAAAAGTACGCTCCCGCGCTGGGCCGCTTCGTCACGTTCGATCGCTTCTTCCAGCAGACGGAACTGCCGGGACAGCTCAGCACGCATCAAGCTCATGAGTACTTTGCACCGTACTTGATCCTCAGTGTCGCGCGACGCGAAGCCGATCCGCTCAGTCGTTACTCGGGCCACGTACTGCGTCGTCGCCGCTTTGATGTTGCCGAATGGTGCCGCAGCGTGGCGGAGGCGTTGGTTGGACAAGCACTCAGTTCGGACGAAGCCACCGATGCCGAACGCTGTCTCGAAGCGGCCGCTCCCGACCCGATCACCAATGCCGCGACGGTAGCCGAGCAGATGCTGGCCGATGTTCAGCCGCGCTGGCAGCGAGCGCTGTCGCAACTCGTCATGCACGGTGCCTCGCAGCGACGCGGCTTCCTCGTGATGAACTCGCTGTCGTTTGCGCGCCGCGTCTGTGTGAGTTTGCCGGGACTCAAGTCACCGCCCGAAGTGACTGGCCCGATCAAGGCCGTTCAAATCGACGCCACGCGGCCGGACGATTCGGCGGTCGTGGTCGAGTTGCCCGGTGCGGGATATGTCTGGATTCCCGAGGACGCGCGTGCGGCCCTCGCCCCGCCGCAGAAGCCGCCGCTCGTCGAAGAAGACTTACTGCGCAACGAATGGTTCGAGGTCTCGATCAACGAGCAGACCGGCGGGATCGGACACGTCCGGTTTCACGACCAGCGAGCGAAACGTGTCAGCCAACAACTCTCGTTTCGCTTCCCACGCGAACGAACAGTCGGCTCGGGCGACGACGCTTACAAAACGCAATACGCCGAGATGCGCTGCCGCAATCGTGAGATCATCTCGCGCGGGCCGACGCGCGGGGAGATCGCCACGACCGGCCACATCATCGACCCGTCGAACGACGAACGGCTCGCAACCTTTCGCCAAGTGACACGCGTCTGGCGTGCGCGGCCCGTGATCGAAATCGACATCGAATTGAGCGACCTCAAGCTGCCCGATGGCGATCCGTGGAACAACTATTTTGCGTCGCGGTTCGCGTGGAACGACGGCATGTCGGCAGTGACTCGCAGCGTCTTTCACGCCGCACAGGGCTTCGCGGGCGAACGGTTTGAAACGTCCGACTACATCGAAGCGGCGTCCGAATCGGAGCGGTTGACGATCGTGCCACACGGACTGCCGTTTCATCGGAAGACCGGCCCGCGCATGGTCGATTCGTTACTCGTCGTCGCGGGTGAGACACGGCGACGCTTTCAATTCACGCTCGCCATAGACGCCCCGTTCCCGCTGGAAGCAGCTTGGAACGCAATGACTCCCGCCGCCGTCGTCCCCACAGAAGTCGGCCCGCCGCGCGCGGGCACGACCGGCTGGTTCTTCAACCTCGATGCCCGCAACGTCCAACTCACGCGCGTGCTGCCGTTACTCGCGCCGCCGGTTGACGCCGCGACCTCACCCAACGACGACGATCACGTCCCGCTCCCCGTTGGTCCCGGCTTCGCCTTGCGACTGATCGAGACAGAAGGACGAGCCAAGCGAGTACGACTCCGCTCATTTCGCCAACCGCTCCAAGCCCGCAAGCGAGACTTCCTCGGCCAATCACTCGGCGAACTGACACTCGAAGACGACGCCGTCCTGATCGACATGGCCGCGTACGAGATCGCCGAAGTCGAACTCCGCTTCGGAGCCTAATTCTGGTTCGATCACTCTGTGGCGAACAAGCCGACCACGCCCCAGCCCCACAAGCTGAGATTGGCGATCCACACCAGACCACGTGCGAGGCGGACCACCGAAACAGTCGTGCCATACGCGAATCGGTGAGCGACCTCCGCACTGCCATACCCGATGATCACGATGTAAGCACCGGCCAGAGCGATTGTCGAGAACCACACGATGAGCATGGCGATCACGTCACTGAGCTGTCCCAAGCCGAACAGAACCAAAAACGAAATCAGCACGACGTAGGGAGCTGGTCCCGCAGCCGCAGCCTTCAATGCCTCTTGCCGGGCGCAGTGTCGATTGACCCACACTTCAAATTTGTATTTTCGTTCCACTTCGTCATCGGTTGCGTGCGGCCTTGGATCAGCGTCGATGAAATTGAAATGATCCATGTGTCGCTTTCAAGTGCTTCTATTCCGGACCTTCAAACGGCCCCTCAGGCCAGCAAGTCCTGCACGAATTCGCCATGCACGTTGGTTAGTCGGCGTTCGATGCCGTTGTGGTAGTACGTCAGCCGTTCATGGTTGATGCCGAACAGGTTCAGAACCGTCGCGTGGAAGTTCCGTAGGGTGGGCACTGGCCACCATTGAGCGCTGTGCCAATGAAATTGTGAGCGGTCCCCACTCAACGGCAACCATCTGCCGCAGTCTACGAACCGGTCATCGCGAGGACGACCATCCCGCCCCACAAGCTCAGATTGACTACCCACACGATGGTGATTGCCAGACCTTTCACAGGCACCCGAGTACCTGAAGCGAACGCATTGGCCAGCCAACCACAAATGTTGCCGATCGCGGCTACGTAGAGAAATCCAAACCCGAATATCGATGCAAGTACGGGGAGAACAAAAATCCAAAGGAAGAACGCTGCTTGGAGTGCCGGACTGGTGACTGCGGAAAACAACAACAAGAGGATGAACGGCAATGGCCCCCAGATCGCAGCCTTCTTCGCGGACTGCGTCGCTTCATCGAGTACGCTCCTACGTACAGATTGCGACTCAGCTTCGAGTTCTGAAAAGGGCGCGAAGTTGCTTTGCTCTGTGATGCGATCGTCATGATGCCCTTGTTGTGAATGCACCTTACTCTCACTTTCATTACCGCTCGTTCAGTTCCGTAGGGTGGGCACTGCCCACCATCGAGCGCTGTGCCGATGAAATCGGTGGGCGGTGCCCACCCTACGAATCACGCCAACAAGTCATGCACGACCTCGCCATGCACGTTGGTCAGTCTGCGTTCGATGCCGTTGTGGTAGTACGTCAGGCGCTGGTGGTTGATGCCGAGCAGGTTCAGAACCGTGGCGTGGAAGTCGTGCCAGTAGACCGGCTTGTCCACCGATTTCCAGCCGACATCATCCGTTGAGCCATACGACATTCCATGCTTCAGGCCGCCGCCGGCCATCCAGACGCTGAAGCCGTACATGTTGTGATCGCGTCCGCCGCCGACGGTGTTCGCCTCGGACTGGGCGAATGGCGTGCGACCGAACTCGGTCGTGAACAGGACGAGCGTGTCGTCGAGCATCCCGCGCTGACGCAGATCGCGCAGCAACGCGGCCACCGGCTGATCGACTCGCAGTGCCTCCTGCGTGTGGTTCTCCTTGACGCTTTCGTGGCCATCCCAGTTGATGCGCGGCGAGCCGAACGAACCGCCCGCGAAGAGTTGCACAAACCTCACGCCTTGTTCGAGCAGTCTCCGCGCGAGCAGACAGCTTCGACCGAACTCGGCGGTCTCCTCGCGGTTCAGTCCGTAAGCCTCCTGAGTCGCGGCCGTCTCTCCCCCCAGATCGGTCACGCGCGGGACCGACAACTGCATCTTGGCCGCCAACTCGTAGCTTTTAATCCGCGCCGCCAGATCGCTCTCGGGTCGAGTCGCCTGATGCCGTCGGTTGATCGCCGCGACAAACTCGCGCGTCTCCTGCTCCGCTTTGGAATCTAAGGTAGCCGTCTCGCTCCGCGAGACGTTGCCCGATTCAGCGCGACTCGGCCACGTCGGAAACAAATCATCAATCGGCTGCCCCTTCGTCCGAAACGCGACTCCCTGATGTCGGGCCGGAAGAAACCCGTTCGACCAGTTGATCGTCCCACCCGCCGGAAACCCGCGCGGGTCGGGGAGAACGACATACGCCGGCAGATCGTCCGTCTCACAACCGAGGCCATAGCTGAGCCACGATCCCAGCACGGGGAAACCGTTCAGGCGGAAGCCGGTGTTGGCCTGAAACGTCGCCGGTGTGTGATTGGCCGAGTCGGCGATCATCGAGCGAATCACCGTCAGCTCATCGGCCACGCCTGCAATGTGCGGAAAGAGGTCCGAGATCCAGAGGCCGCTTTCGCCGCGCTGCTGGAACTCCCAATCGTTCTTCCGAATGAGGCCGATCTTCCCGAAGAACGTCTCGGGCTTCTCGGTCGAAGGAAGCGGCTGGCCGTGATACTTCTGAAGCAGCGGCTTGTAGTCGAACGAATCGAGGTGACTCATCCCCCCGCACAGAAAGACATGAATCACGCGCCGACATTTCGGCGCGTGATGCGGCGGCGGATCAGCAGCCTCACCCGGCGTGGCGGTCTGTGTCTGCGAGACCTTTGCCAACGCATCGGCCGCGCGCAGCGAGCCGTCACGTTGAAGGAGGCTCATCAACGCCGTCGCCGTCAGGCCATGCGTGGACCACGAAAGAAAGTCGCGACGGTTGGATGCTTCAGCGTTCGATGTCACACCGTACTCCCGGCTAGTGGTTCGTGGCTCCGCGCGATGTGCGCCGAGCTGGTAATCCTCTTCCGCTTCCATCCGTGCTCCGGCTTTGCCATCCGTGCTAAACATTCTTCAAGTTGAGTAGCACGGATGGCAAAGCCGGGGCATGGATAAGACGAAGACAAGGCTGTCTCCGAATACACGTTCAATCGACAAACAAGAACTCCGACGAATTCCACATCGCGCGGCAGAAGGCGGGGAGCCCGCGCCGTTTCACGAACGCGAGACTCAGGTCGCGTTCATCGCGATCCGGGGTGCGGTTGTAGAGCAGACGATAGGCCGCGACGACTTGAGCCTCCGTGTTCGGGCCGGCTTCGGTTTGAAGGCGGCTGGCGAATTGATCGGCCATGCGCAGGACGAACGAATGATTCATCAGCGACAACGCCTGAAGCGGCGTCACCGTGGACGAGCGTTTGGGGGTGGTGGTGCTCGGGTCGGGACAGTCGAAGGTGTCGAGGAACGGGCTGCGGCCGCCTCGCGCCGACATGCGGTAGACGGTGCGACGCTGGTTCGGGAAGCCGGTCGGGTCGATCGGGTCGTAGAACTGCGTCCCCTTGAAGAAGTACGAGTTCGTATCGGAATAGCCTTTCCCGCCGAGTTCATCGTTCAACTCTCCGGCCACGGCGAGCATCGCATCTCGCACCGATTCGGCCTCCAACCGGCGCGGGTTCATTCGCCAGAGCAGCCGATTGCCCGCATCGACCTTTGCGGCGGATTCGTCGAACGTCGAGGCCTGCCGGTACGTGGCCGAAGTGACGAGGAGGCGGTGGAGACGTTTGAGGGAGAAGCGTTGCGATGGCTCTGTCCCCTCGCCCCCGTCTTCGGGGGAGAGGGTTAGGGTGAGGGGGGCTTTCGATTGAGGCGACGATGTCGTAGAGGAAGGCTCGGAGGAGGTCGCTTCGAGATTGGATGTCTTCTCACCGTTCCGCCCCCTCACCCTTGCCCTCTCCCCCGAAGACGAGGGCGAGGGGAGGACTCCGGCCTGACGGCCGTTGAACTCACCAGCCAGCCACTCCAGCAACTCCGGATGACTCGGCTTGCCGCTGTGGAAGCCGAGGTCGTTGGGAGTCTCGACCAAGCCCGCGCCGAAGTGATAGTGCCAGACTCGATTGGCCATGACGCGCGCGAAGAGCGGGTTGCGAGCGTCCGTGATCCAGTTGGCGAGACGAACGCGACGGTGCGATTCGATGGCGTCGGGTTTGAGGCCGAAGTTGGCGTCGAGGCCCTTGATCGCGGCGAGGCCCGCCGGCGCGACTTCTTCTCCCAGTGAAGTCACACTGCCGCGCTGATGGACCTTCATCGGAGGCGGCTGCGTGGCGATGGCCGTGTAGAGTTTGATCGGTCCATTCTTCGTGAGGTCGGCGTGCTTGAGTCGCAGTTCGTTGAGTTCGGCTTGTTGAGCGACTCGGACTCGCCGATCTTCGGCGGACAACTTCGCGGCGATCTCGGCCTCGGTAACGAACGTGTTGGCCGAGCCTGCCGCGAGTGCGACCTCATCGGCGGACAACGCTCGGTCGTACAAACGAGCCGACGCGATGAGGCCGTTCAACATTCGATTGCCTCCCGCAGACGTGCCGTGACGCAGTCCGAAGACGATCTGCGACTGACCGGCTTCGTATTTCAAAGCCGCTTCCTTGCGAATCGGCTTCCCATACGGTTGGCCGTTGCGGTAACAGACAATCGTGCCATCAGCTCGGTAGACCTGCGCGAGGACCACGAACTCCTTGTCGGCCCGCTCTTCGGCAGAGCCTTCAAAGGGGAGCGTCCGAACAAACCCATTGCTCCCCGCCATCCAGCGCCCAGGCTCGGCCTCCGCAAAGACGATGGCATCGAAGGAGTTGCCATCGGTCGTCTGCAAACTGATCGCGCCGCCGCCGCGCTGGTCCAGCGTCTTCAAGCGAACTCGGACTTCGAGCGTCTTCTCCAACAGATCACGCGCCAGCGGCGCGGTGCTGGCAAACGATGTCGATCCATCAATGAGCAGCCCGCCCGCCTCCAACTTCGCCGAACCGTGCAGCTTCGCGTGCATCCCGCCGAGTTGGTCTTTGAGGTCGCGTGCAAAGTCCCACGCGGCGAGCGGAGTCGGTGCCGGTGTCTTCTCGCCTCGCCCCGGCTTGGGCACCGCCGCTTCGGTGGTCGGGAGAGGGGGCGGGGGTGAGGGGTCTTCTTGGTTTTGCGCACCAACCTCATTCGCCTTGCGTCTGTGCGCCAAAACCATTTCGCGAATCGGAGTCTCTTGTTCGCGAAGCTGCCGGGCGAGCGAGTCGATGCGCGACTGCGCCTCCTTCAAGTGACGAGTCACCTCGGGCGACGTGAACTCGCGCTCACCGTGATCGACCCCCGACAGAGCCGCCGCGATCTGGTAGTACTCGCGCGTCGAGATCGGGTCGAACTTGTGATCGTGACAGCGGGCACAGTTCACCGTCAGCCCGAGAAACGTCTGGCTCACCGTGCCGACCGTGTCCTCAAGCTCGTCCTGCCGCATCATGGCCCGCATCCGATCGACGACCGGAACAACCGTGTCGTGCGCACCGGCCACCAGAAAACCAACGGCCTTCAGCGCCTCGACATCATCGGGAGCGAGCACATCCCCCGTGAGTTGCCAGCGGACGAATTCGTCGTAAGGCATGTCGCGGTTCAGCGCGTCGATGACCCAGTTGCGGTAATGCCACGCATTCGGGCGCGGCAAGTCTCGCTCGAAGCCGTTGCTCTCGCCGAACCGCACCACATCGAGCCAGTGCCTCGCCCAACGCTCACCGTAATGAGGCGACGCGAGCAGCCGATCAACCAGCCGCTCATAGGCGTCCGGCGCGGGATCGTTCGCAAACGCATCGACCTCATCGGGCGCTGGCGGCAGCCCGAGCAGATCGAACGACAGACGCCGAATCAACGTGCGTCGGTCAGCTTCGGGCGAAGGCTTCAGCCCGCGAATCGCCAATGCCATACGAACAAACGCATCGAGCGGCTGCCGTGCGCGACCCATCTCTGTGTTGACCGTTGCCGAATCATCAACTGTCGGCATCGTCACCCGCGCGATCGGCTGAAGCGACCACCAGTCGCGACCGGCCCGATGTTCCGACGAGACCGACAGCGGATCGAGCGGTCCGCCCGACCAAACGGCTCCCGCTTCGATCCACTTCTTCAACAAGTTCTTTTCGTCAGCAGACAGCGGGTGCTTCGGAGGCATCTCATCGGCGGAAACTCGTTGCCAAAGGGAACTCTTCTCAACCTGACCGGGCACCAGTGCGGGACCGCTCTCACCGCCCGCCAACTGTTTCTCCCGCGTGGAGAGATCGAGCTTCCCCTTCGCTTCGTCTCCCGCGTGACACGCGGCACAACGTCGAGCCAACAGCGGCGCGA
Source organism: Schlesneria sp. (assembly GCA_043757695.1). Taxonomy (GTDB): domain Bacteria; phylum Planctomycetota; class Planctomycetia; order Planctomycetales; family Planctomycetaceae; genus Schlesneria. Next base: position 2,089 of record JAYVOX010000556.1, on the reverse strand, counting down.
CGGACTTCTCGAACAGCTCGGACTCCGGCGTGACCGCATTGCTCGTCGCGGTGTTGGTGTTCGTGGGAGGCTTCGGCGGCGGCTCTTGAGCAACACCGCTCACGGCCGCAGCGACGATGACCAACACGGCGATGAGCGACAACAACGCCAACGGAACTCGCCAAGCAACACGCATGTTGAACTTCCTCAATCTGCCTGCCAACTCACTCTACAACTCGCCCGTGGGATAGGCTTCCAGCCGGTCTTCTACTCCGCGCGGCCCAAACGGAGTCTTTCCGAGCGGTGGACGAAAGTCCTCCGGTTCCTCGCGACAAGAACCGGAGGACTTACGTCCACCGCTCGGAAATGTTTCACTCTTGGCCGCGTGAAGAATCTCTGGCGACGAAGGACAGGCTGGAAGCCTATCCCACGACGATTTTGTTTGTCGCCGTCAGCGCGGCACGGACCACCAGCGCTCGATCTGCTGCTGAAGTTGGGCGACTTTATCGGAATGTTGTTCCGCGAGGTTCTTGGTTTCGTGGGGATCGTTCGCTACGTCATACAGCTCCGCGTTCGCATTGGTCTTCGCCGTCGCCGTCGCGAGGTCATGCGGCATGATTAGCTTCCAGTTTTCGAAACGGCACCAGCGGAATTGCAGGCTGGCTTCGGGGCGATCAATGTCGGCGACATCATGATCGAAGATGGCTCCGAACAATGCCGTTCGTGCGGACTTGCCGCCGTTCGACGCGAGACGCACGAGATCGAGGCCGGGAAGCGTTTCCTTGGGAGTGATGCCCGCTGCGGCGAGCATGGTCGGAGCGATGTCGATCGAACTGACCAGAGTCTCGATCCGAGCGGGATCGATGTGACCGGGCCAGCGAACGAGAATCGGGGTTCTCAAGCCACCGTCGTACGGAGACTTCTTGCTCTTGGGGGCGAAGAGATTTCCGTTCGGCTGCTGAATCCAACCGTTGTCGCACGCGAAGACCACCATCGTGTTCTGGGCGACACCACTCGATTCGAGATGAGCCATGAGTTCGCCGACGGTTTCGTCGAACCACTCACACATGGCGTGATACTTCGCGATCGGAAGCGGCTGACCGGGACGCTGGTACTTCACCAGCAAACGTTCCGGCGGGTTGTGTGGCGTGTGCGGTAGCATCGGTGCGTACCACAGAAAGAACGGTTTTCGTTTGGCTCCGTCCATGAAGTCGAAGACCGGTTGCATTCCTTCGCGCCCGATCTTCAAACCGACATCACCGTGTCGTCCACCGCGAGCCGGATCGCCGTGAGACATCGCCGCCGTGAAGCCTCCCTCCGCCGGAGCACCTTCCCACCACTTGCCACTTTGAAAACTGGAGTAGCCGCGTTCACCGAGCCACTTGGGAATCATCGGAAGCCGTCTCACGTGACGCAGCATCTCGACACGGTCGGTCCCTTTCGGCGGATCGTTCCCGGAGATTTTGTGCTGATGCGTGTAGAGACCGGTCAGGATGCAGGCGAGGCTCGGACGACAGAGGCTGCTCGGAACATAGCCTTGCGTGAAGCAGGCACTCTGGCTGGCGAGTCGATCAAGATGCGGAGTCTTGATCTCGGGATGCCCCATGAACCCGTAATCGGTCCACGCCTGATCGTCTCCCAAAATCAGCACGATGTTGGGGGGATCAGCCGCCAACGCGGACATCAGCTCTCCCCACGCACAGCACAGCACAGCAGCGATCGCGAGCGAAAAAGTTCGATTCATCGAGACCAACTCACTAGGTGGAATTCAGGGGGGAGTGATGTTCGGGATCGAAGTCTACCGGCCGCTTCCGCCGCATCGAAGTGACTTGAGAAAACAATCTTGCCTGTTTTGATATGACTTGGCGGGCAACGGCTTGAGATGACGCTGCCCACCGCGCAGCGAGGTTGACACGCCCCAGACACCCGCGTCTAATTCGCCCCGGTTATGACGGTGCTTATCACCCAGATGGGATCGCACATGTCCAGGTCTGGAGAGCGGCGATGACTCGCCAATCTCGGGCCGCACCGTCTCGGATCAGTCACACGGTTAGGAGATCAGTTCATGCGGAAGATTTGGACTTGGGTTGCCTGTTGTGTCGCAGTCGCG
>JAYVOX010000555.1:0-4419 GCA_043757695.1 Schlesneria sp. | reverse complement strand
GCTTGATTTTGGGGTAGCCACGCTCGCCAGAGCGTGGGGTAAGTTCATCAAATTGCCCACGTTCTGGCGAACGTGGCTACGACAACAACCCCAATTCTTAGGTGTGACGAAGCACTAGGCTCCTGAGCAACGCAACGCTTGAGAGCGGCATCGCGTTCGAAGGTGACTCAACCACACCTGCAGATCGAAAGAACTTACGACTCTAAATCCGTCGATGAACGAGCGTTGGCGACTCACGGCCGGACGCGGAACAGTGGTTGACCAAACTCGATCGCATCACCGCCCTTCACGAGAATCGCGGTGATCGTCCCGCTGACCTCGGATGGGATTTGGTTGAAGACCTTCATCGCTTCCAGCAGACAGACGATGGTTTCCGGCGTGACGACCGAACCGACCGTGACGAACGCTGGCTCGCCCGGCGATGGTGCGGCGTAGAACGTTCCGACGGTGGGACTTTTGATGTCGATCAACCCCGATGCTTCGGCAGAAGCCGCTGCTGGAGCAGCCTGAGCAACCGAGGCTGCGGCGGGAGCCGCCACAGCGATCGGCAGCGGTGCCGGAACGGCATGAACGACCTCACGGGCGCCGCGCCGCAGACGCCACTGCTCATCGCCGCGTCGCAAATTGACTTCACTCAGACCGTGCTTCTCCATCATTTCGACAAGCTGCTGGAGCCGGTCGAGATCGAACGGAGTGTTCCCGGTGGAGCCTGCTTCTGACATACGCTTCCCTCAATCTCAGTCGAGTATTTGTTTGATGGCAGTCCGAATTCCAGCGAACTCGCGTTTGAAGCTCAGCGACTGCTCCGTTTTTGTTCTGTCTGTCCACCGCTCCGTTAGCCGACGAACAGTGGAACATCTTTCGGGATTGAAGTGAGAACTTCGTATCCGTCGCGAGTGACCAGCACATCGTCTTCGATGCGAACGCCTCCCACTCCCGGAAGGTAGATTCCCGGTTCGACGGTGACCGTCATGCCGGGTTTCAGAGTATCCATCGAAATGGGGCTGAGCTTCGGACCTTCGTGAATATCCAGCCCGATCCCGTGTCCCAGTCCGTGTCCGAATTGCTTCCCGAAACCCGCTTTTTCGATGACCGCTCTGGCCGCCGCATCCACGTCTTGGCACTTGGCTCCGGGGCGGATGGCCGCGATCCCCGCGAGCTGTGCTTTCAACACAACTCCGTATATGTGGGCGAGTTTCGGCGGGAGCTTACTTGTGACCAAAATCCTCGTCAAGTCACTGTGATAGCCGCGTGCGCTGAGCGCGCCCCAGTCAATCAGAGCGAAACTAGACTCGCGAAACGTCCTCATTCCGGCACGATAGTGAGGCAGTGCGGCACGGTCTCCGACGGCGATAATCGGTTCAAACGCGGCGCGTGTCGCCCCGAACCGCCTCATGCCATGTTCGAGTTCGTGAGACGCCTGTTGTTCGGTCTGATCCAGCACGAGCATCGAACGCATCAGCTCGAAACCGCGTTCCGCTTGATGCACGGCCCGACGCAGTTCGGCGACTTCGTCGCTGTCCTTGATCAGACGCAGTTCTTCGACCAAACCAGCCATGGGAACGAGCGGCAACGGCTTGAGGCTCTCGGCCAGTTGGTTGTGCAGACTCACCACCATCGATGAACTTTCGATCCCCAAGTTGTTGAGGCCAAACTTGGGAAGCCACTCGGCGAGGAAGTCGTGCATCAGAGTGCGCGACGTGCGAATCTCGAACGCGAGGCCCGGGCACTCATCTTCAAGCTGTGTTTGAAAGCGGCTGTCACTGAAGAGGTGCGTCCGACTCGGGCCAATCAGCAGAAAACTGTCTTCCCCTGTAAAGCCTGTCAGGTAGGAGACATTCTTGGGATTGGTCACGAGCAGCGCGGAGAGGTTCGCCTTGCGAATGGCCTGAATCAACTTGGTCCGTCGTGCCAGATAACGATCACTCGACATGACTATTCCGAGTTGGAGGTGATTCACTGACGAACCGCTCACGACCTAACAGCCCGTTGAAAAAGTAACCCGAAGTGTGAGCGAGGGACGTTATTGTTGCAAAACCTTCGAGAAATTCGCCCCTCGTTCACGCTTCGGGTTACTTTGATTCGCCTTTTTCAACAGGCTGCTAAGACACCGACTTCGATTCCGGTTCGACGGGCTGGTTCGGGATTGCACCCAAGAGCGGGCCGAGTCGTCCGAACCGACCCGTATTCAGCAGAACGAGGTAAGCCGGAACGAGGATCGGGCGGATCACGAACGTGTCGAGCAGCACACCGAACGCGAGGGCGAATCCAAGCTGACACATCCCGCGCAGCGAACCGGCCGTGAGTGACGCGAACGTTCCCGCCATGATGATCCCGCAACTGGAGATGATCCGGCCGGTCTTCGACAAGGCCTGAATCACGCCCTGCACCGGACCGAATCGTTCTTGTTCTTCCTCAATACGAGTCATCAGGAAGATGTTGTAGTCCTCACCAACCGCGATCAGGATCGTGAACAAGAACATCGGCACCTTCCAATCCAGCCCGGCGAACCCGGCAGGGTCCAGAGACCAGTAGAAAACGTAAGTCGCGCCGAGGGCCACCAAGTAGCTGAACAGTACCGTGACCATCAGGTAGGCACAGATGGCCGGCCTCCGCAGCAGCACGACCAGAATCAGGAAGACAACCACCACGACCAGCACGTCGATCCGAATTTGGTCGCGATCGGTGACAGACTTTAAATCGCGGATACTCGCCGTGGAACCGGTGACACGAATCTCGGTCCCCGCTTTGATTGAGTCTGGCAGGAGTGAGCGAATCTCGGACTCCATCCGCGTCAGATGGGAGATGCTGTCGCGTGCAAACGGGTCCAGTTCCGCAGTCAACTCAATCCGCGTGACGTGATTGGCGAGCGGACCGTTGCTGCTCACGTAATGAGCGAGCGCTTTGTCGAGCGTTACCTTGCGGACAACCGGCTTCTCGGAAGCCATTATTTCCTTGATCGATTCGGTGCCGCCGCGCGGGTGTGACACGCTGCGAACGTCTGCCAAGAGCAACTCTTTTTTCTTCTTGCCCAGATTCTCGGTTAGGTTGTGAACCAATTCCAAGCCCGCCGCTGGGTCGTCGTCACCGCGCTGTGAGAAGTCGATCTGATTGTTGTGCAAGAGGATCGTGACCGGCCCGGTCGCTCCCGCAGGGAAATGCTCTCGAAGTGCTTTCGTCCCCTGCACGCTGGTCGCGGTCGAGGGCAAGTCGGACAACAGGCCATAGCTGAGATGCGTGAAAAATGTGATGCCGATGATCGCGAACGGCAACATCAGTGCGATGCTCAGCAACCAGACCTTCATCGGGCAGCGGAGCAACAGTCGCCCAACGGCATCCCACGTGTTTTGCAACCAGCGGACTTGCCCCAGTCGAGCCGTGAGCGTTGCTGTCGGCAACCACCCCCCCACGGAAGAGACTCGCTCGGTGCGCATTTGTGGCCAGAAGGCCCAGCGTCCCGTCAGCTTCAACAGTGCAGGTGTGAACGTCAGCGAAGCCAACAGCACAACAATCAAGCCAAGCGAGATCGCGAAGCCCGCCTGACGGAACTTGCCGAACTCGGCAAACATCATCATGCCGATCCCGCAAATGACCGTCCCGGCGCTGGCCGCGATCGCCGCTCCGACCTTCGCCACGCAATTGGTGGCCGCTTCATCGAAGCTCGTTCCCTCGTCCAGTTCTTCCTTGTAACGGTCGATCAGGAACAGGCAGTAATCGACACCCGCCCCATAGACGAGCACCGTCACGTAGGTCTCGGCCCCAGGGAATAAGATCGCCAGTTTGCGTTGAGCCAGCAGGATCAGCAGCGACATCGACAGTTTGACTGAGACGAACACCGTGATGAGGGGGATCAAAGCCAAGAGCGGCGCGCGGTAGATGGCGATCAACAGGAAGACGACCAAGCCGATGGTCAGCGTTTCGGTTGCCTTCGCACTGTCGCGCGCGGCCGCCTGCATGTCGCGCCCGACAGTCGCTTCACCACTGAGCGACAGTTCCAAACCGTTGGGAATGTGCTGGCGAAAGGCCGCGTTTTTCTCGGACATATCGAGCAGCAGCTCTTGGATTTTCCCGACGATCTTCTGGTTGTTGGCGTCGAGGAAATCGGTCGTCAGTTCGACGAGAACCAGCGTGGACTTGCCGTCGGCGCTGCGGATCAGTCGCCCGAGATTTTTGTCGCGAAACGTGCGAACGGCCGAGATCAGTGACCGATTTCCAGCACCGACTCCGATCGGCTTGGCTTCTGGCTCGTCTGCGCCATCGTCATGCGGACCCGCAGCCAAGCCGCCAGCGTCCTCGGCGATCTTTAACAGACGCTCGCGCAGTTCAAACTCGCGCGTGGAGTCGCTCTCATCGACACCGTCATCCACCCATTCGAGGTCTTGGTCAGTCAGCCCGCCGTCGGATCGACTCACCACGATC
>JAYVOX010000554.1:0-4420 GCA_043757695.1 Schlesneria sp. | reverse complement strand
GTAGGGTGGGCACTGCCCACCACAATCGGTCGTTGATGGTGGGCAGTGCCCACCCTACGGAAGGTATGGCCTTCGACTTTCCGGACAGACACCTAGGCGAGTCGTTTCAACCACTCCGTGGCGAGCCGCGTCGCCGGTGTCGGTGCCTGTTGCAAGGAGTTGTGAGTCATGGCGATCTTTCGTTGGGGACAAGCTTGGGACCCCTTTCGCGATCTCGAACGAGAAGTCGATCGGCTCCTCGCGAGCGTCTCACTGTCGTTTCAAGGACTGCGATTGGGGCGGCAGTACCCGCCCGTCAACGTCTATGAAGTCGATGACGAACTGCTGCTGACTGCCGAGCTACCGGGGACGCGTGCGGAGGACTTGGAAGTTCTGGTGGCTGACGGCGTGCTGACACTCAAAGGGAAACGAACCGGCGCGGAGGGGATCACCGACGATCACTATCGCCGACAAGAACGACCGCAGGGAAGTTGGCAGCGTTCACTCACACTTCCCGCGCTGATCCAAGAAGACAAGCTCAGTGCCGAGTTCACCAACGGCGTCTTGCGAGTGCGACTCCCCAAATCTCCCGCTTCAACACCGAGGCAGATTCAAGTCTCCGATGGCAACGCAGATTGAGGCGCAAGCACTTCTTTCAAGGTTCCGATCATGTCCAACGAGATCGTCAAACTGAGTCCCGCCGCTCAAGGCAACAACGCCGAGATGCCCGTTGATCCGGTCGTCTTCACGCCGCCGATCGACATTTTTGAAACTCCCGACGGACTCGTCCTGCAAGCGGATTTGCCGGGAGTCACGCTCGAAACGCTGGAGCTACAAGTCCAAGACAACAAGCTGACACTCTTTGGTCGCGTGAACCACGTCCTCCCCCCAAACGCGCGGCTGATTCACCAAGAGTACGCCCTCGGACATTTCCTTCGCTCATTCATCCTCAGCGATGAAGTCGATCACGAGCGAGTCACCGCGAAGCTCAATCAAGGCGTACTGGAAGTGGTCCTCCCGCGCATCCCCAAGTCCGAACCGCGACGCATCCAAGTCACAACCAGTTGATGATCCTGAACGACTCACCAAGTCACACTCATTTCCAACACCATGCCAGTGAGGCAGCCATGTCAGATAACACCACCGATAAAAATGGTCCCACCGAGAACGTTCCGCCGCCGCCGCTCGATCGGATGCGGCAGGAGATGGATCGTTGGATCGACGCCGCCAAGTCCACGGGCGAGCGGGCTTTGGAAACGCTCGGCCTGCTCGGTGTCGCGCGACCTTCAGTCCCCGCGATCGACGTGATCGAGCTGCCGGAAGAAGTCATCGTGTTGATCGACTTGCCGGGCGTAGTGGCTGAAGCGGTCGAGCTGTCTCTGACGGGCAACATGCTCACGGTGAAGGCGACCCGCGCCGGACACGGCTTTCCCGCCGAAGCGGCTCACCGCGTCCATCTCTCCGAGCGGGCCAGCCTCCGTTTTGAGCGAGCCATCCCGCTCCCCGCCGCCGTCAACGCCGATGCCATTCGTGCCGAGACTCGCGACGGCCTGCTCACCGTCTCGCTCCTCAAGACCCTCGCCGCACCAAGCCGTTCCATCCCCGTCGCTCGCGGCACGGCTGAACAGAAATAGGACACGGGTTCGAGGCCCATTCGGCAAGGTAGCCCTGTCGCTCCGCGACAGGAAGCGCGTCGCGGCGTGAGCGTCCAATGTCAAAACAACGTTGCTTGGCAAACAGAGTGGCCGATTCCTACGATGTCGCCGCCGTTGAAGCTGACTGGCCTCAGCGTCTTGACCTCCACGAACCGGCCTCACGAGGCCGTTCTTTTTTGATCCCGCTGCACCTCGCACCGACCGCGTCGCGAGCCAGCGTCATAACCGAGTTGACTCATGGACACGATCCAAATTCCCTGCCCGAAATGTGGTTCCGAGCTGAAGCTGCGCGACCGCAGTCTGCTCGGCCGTCGCGGCAAATGCCCCAAGTGCGCACATGCGTTCGTTCTCGAAGAGCCGGACGAAGTGCAGCTCGAACTGGCCGAACCCGATCCGACTGTGTCTGGCACCGCCGCACGCTGGGTTCCCGATGACGACACTCCGTCTCCCGCTGCGACTCGACCACAAGCGTCGCCGCAACCCGCTCCGCGTGCTCAAGCTCCCAAGCCCCAAACGACCGTGCAACCGAGTCCGGTCGTTCCCGCTGTCGGCTTTGCGTTGCAGGGTCTCGAAGAACTCGCCGCCAGCGCGGATGGACCGGCGGCAAGATTGAAGGCTCTGAAAAAACGGAACGCCAAGAATGGCGTCATGGGCATGGTGATCGGTGCCGTCGCGATCGTCGCGGTGGGCGGAGTCGCGTTCTTCGCGTTGAACAACGCTCCCACCAAGATCAAGGGGGGCGCGAACGGGATTACCAAACAAGTCGGAGGTAAAGGCGAAGCGAGAGACGCCGCTGATAATGAAGCCCACGGTGGCGGGACTCCCGCGTCAGACAGCATCTATGCCAAGGCGGGCAACCCGACCAAAGGCCAACCGATTGAGCTGAAGTTCATCCCGTTCGGCACTCAGATCGCCATCAACGTTCATCCCGCCGCACTCTGGAAAAAGGAGAGTCAGGGCGAAGAAGTCCGCTTCTGCTTGACGGCCCCTGCGGCGTTTCTAGAGGCGACGTTGCAAGACCTCTTCAAACGGAAGCCCGAACAAATTGAAGAGGCTTTGATCTGCCTGATCCCCGGCGCGCAGGGGTCAAAGCCCGACATCGCCGCCGTGATTCATCTTGTGGAAGAAGCCAAGAAGAGCCAGTTGCTCGAAGACTTTGGCGGTTCGCGGATGGATGACTTCGGCCACCCGGTCTATGTCACCGATGAGCGGGCGTACCTGATTTACGATGCCAAAACGATTGCCGTCGGGCCGAAGTCACAAGCGGCGGAGATGGTCCAAGCGATCAAAGCGCAGAACCCGGCCGCCGATGGGATCGACGAGCTACTCCCAATGACCGATCGCGATCGACACCTCACGTTCGTCTTCGTCCCGCGTTCGCTGCGACTCCACGCGAACTACTGGTTCGCCGCTGCCGATGGCAAGCCGACGGCGGTCGCTCCGTTCGTGCATCGCTTCTGCGACTGGCTCGGCGACGAAGTCGAGTCGGCCGTCTGGAGTTTCCATCTCGGTGAGAAAGTTTTTTACTCCGACATGCTGCTCCGCAACATGTCCGGTGTCACCGCGACCCGCTTCGCGCGCGACACGCAAAAGAAGCTCAACGAGTTCCCGCACGAGTTGCTTTCCACGGTGCAGATGATGCACCCGCGTGAAGTCGGCAAACGCAAGGTCATCGGCCGGCTGCCCGTGATGAGCGAGGCCTTCACGACGGCGACGATGGTCAGCAACGGCTCGCGCCACGTCCGACTCATCACGCCACTTCCCGAACGCGCCGCTCCGAACCTCGCGCTCGGAACTCTGCTCGCGTGGGACGAATCGACACGGACCGACTTCACGAAGAAGTCCCCCACGAAATCTGCTCCCTCGGACGGAGTCAAGCTGCCCGACCTGATCGCCGACCGATTGAAGCTCAAAATCGACATCGACTTCCGCCGCACGCCCCTTCAAGAAGCCTTCAGCTACATCAGCGGTGAAATCAAAACGACGATCGACATCGACGGCGATGCTCTCAAATTCGGCGGCTATACGAAGAACATGACGCAGGACATGAAGCTCGACGGACAGCCGGTCAAACTCGGCATCGCCAAGATTCTCGACAAGTATCAAGATCCGATCCGCCCGGAAAAGCACATGGTGATCGTCGTCGATGAAGCCAAGAAGCTGATCCTCGTCACGACCCAAGCCTCGTGCAACAAGCTCAAGCTCACCCCGTTCGATGTCAGCAAATAGCAATCGAACGGTTCGAGTGCAGAGCGTGCGTGAAGCCTGCGGCACACACCCGCTACCGATACCGCGCCCGCCTCGACAAACGAAGTTCCAACCTCTCCAATCCTCAATTCCTCGCACACCCTCACCTGTGATCGCGGACTTAACTCGACCACACGCGGTGGGAACGGACTGATTTCTGAGGAGGGACAACTTCAGGCCTCAGGGGCCTTGAAGACTTGACCCATCCTCACTGACTCCAAGAGTGGCTCCCCGTCCACGGACTCTTACTCAACCGACCTCAACAGGCATTCTTCGATATGAGCAGTTCGCCCTCAAATCACAGTTCCGACTCCGATTCGTCGCGCCCTGATGGAAAGGGAGCGCGGCCGTTCTTCTCGTCCTCGTGGCTCGTGATGATCGTCGCGTTCATGCTGATCGCGACCGGTCTGATGAGTTGGTCGGCGCGTGGAGCGAGCCGCGTCGATTACATGTTCCTCTGGAAGCAGATCGACGAATCGAACGTCGTGCGAGCGGAGTTCGATAGCGATGTCGTGCGCGGGACGTGGAAGAAGGTTCCC
>JAYVOX010000553.1:0-4433 GCA_043757695.1 Schlesneria sp. | reverse complement strand
GCCGTGTGCCGTAAGGCCACGGGTTTCCTGCGGCGATTAAGAACCCGCAGCCTGACGGCGTGCGGCTCGCCTGGCCCTCAAATCAAGCCGCGCGAAGTATAATTTGGAGGTAACCATGTTCGCCAGAACGTGGGAATCCCGCACTCTGGCGAGTGCCGCTACCCGATTATTTAGCGTGGCGGATGCACTAGGACCACCAATTGACGACTGCCCCCAGGCTTGTCGAGGCTGCCTGAATCCTTGATCCCACTTCAGCACTTGACCGTTCGCCGCCGCCATCGGGAAGGTTGAACCGCCCCTCCGCGCGTCCCTTTCAACTTACGTCTGACCTGGCAATGAATGGTTGATGATGATTCCCATTCCTGGGTGGCGCGGTTTCGACGACGAGCCATTGGATGACGCTTGGAACAAGTGGGGCTTGGGCGTTGTCGTCCCGAGCCTGCTCGCGCTGTTCGGCGTGTCGCGAATGATCCTGCGTGTGGCGGTCTTGTACGGTCCCCGCAGAACCTCGCTGACACTGACCGGTTGGGACGCCATCGCCTTCGGGGCCGGCTGGGTTGGCGTCGCGATCTTCCTGCACGCGCACTACCACTGGAACTTGTCCCGCTCGCTCCGTGCATACGCCGATCTCGGCAAGATCTTCGGGATCATCCTCGGCATGTTGGCGATCGGCTTTGTGATCGTTCGCAGCGTCTCGCTCATTTGAAAAGGCAGCGAGCAAACAGACACCGGCCCTCGCGAGAGCAACCTTCGACGGACGGTGCCATTCATGACGCGAGCGGCCTCGCTACTCAAACAGCTTGCGGACGGCGACGCGGAAGCCGGGCAGGATGTCTTCCAGTCGAAGTTCATCGTCCACGTTCAATGCCTCGACGGGGCGATCGGCTGAGAAGACGTGAGCAGTTTGAACGGACGGATCGACGACCACGACGGACAGCACGCCCGCATCGAGGTACTCGCCGATCTTGTGATGAATCTGCTTCCAACGATCTTCGGGCGAGCGGATTTCGATGACGAGTTCGGGGACCGGCCAATAACCCTCCATCGGGATCGGCCCGCGCGGCACGCGCTCGTAGCTGTAGTAGGCGATGTCGGGACCGCGAACAGTGTCGGGAAATCGGTGAGTCACCACTCCCGCGTCGCCACCCACGATTCGGCCCAAGTCCTGTTCCACCACAAATTCCCGCAGCAGTGCGGAGATGCTGACCATGAAGTATCCATGAGCCGTGTAGGGCCTGTTCATCTCCACCACCTTTCCGCACACGAGTTCCGTCGGGACGCCACTGTCCGACAGTAAGAGATATTCGTCAGCCGTCATCAGGTCCGTCGCCAAGAGCGTGGTCATGTTCAACTCCTCAATCATTTCAACCGAACGTCTGCGGCAAACATACTCGCCGACGATATCCCCGGCAATTCGAGGTTGGTGCCCCGGTTGCGAGTCACCGATCACCAACTCACAATGCCGCCTGCTGCTGACCATACCCTTTTCAAGAGCCACGGCATGACATCCACTCGCCTCGCAATCCTCGCTCTCTTCGCATTTGTCTCATCGGCCTTCGGGCAGGATGAGCCGCCTCGATCGCTCGACCCGCGTCTGAAGATCGAACTCTTCGCCGAGAACCCTCAGATCGCAACGCCGACCGGGATTGATGTCGATCACGCCGGTCGAGTCTGGGCGATCGAAAGCAACACGCACTTCCCGCCCGAGGGCTACCAGGGCCATCCGACTGACCGAGTCCTCGTGATGGAAGACACCGACGGAGACCACAAGGCGGACAAGATCACGGTCTTTAAGGATGGTCTGACGCACACGATGAGCATCGCGGTGAAGCCGGTGTGGCTGGACATGGCGAGCGGGGGACGTGAGTCCCCCGAGTCTTCTGCTCCAAAGAGTCTGAAAGAAGAACAGACTCGGGGGACTCACGTCCCCCGCTCGCTGGGTTCCATTGTCTTCATCGCCACTCGCCGCGAGATCCTGCTCTGCACCGACACCGATGGCGATTTGAAGTGCGACCAGACGAAGCGGCTCGTGCATCTCGAAACGACCGGGAACTATCCTCACAACGGACTGGCCGGGTTCGCGTTTGATGCTCTGGGCAACATGTTCTTCGGGTTCGGCGAGAACCTGGGCGCGGACTACAAGCTCATCGGCAGCGACGGCACCACGTTGTCGGGCGGAGGCGAGGGAGGCAACGTCTATCGCTGTAAGCCCGATGGGTCGAAGCTCGAACGCTGGGCGACCGGCTTCTGGAATCCTCACGCCAGTTGTTTCGATGCGTTTGGCCGGCTGTTCACGCTCGACAACGATCCCGACAGCCGTCCGCCGTGCCGCTTGCTGCACATCATTCCCGGCGGCGACTACGGCTATCGGTTCCGCAACGGTCGCAAGGGAACGCATCCGTTCACCGCCTGGAACGGCGAGATTCCCGGCACGCTGCCAATGGTCTCGGGCACGGGCGAGGCTCCGTCGGGGATTGTTTGTTATGAATCGGACGGCTTTCCCGAGGACTATCTCGGCACGCTGCTGGTCGGAAGCTGGGGCGACCACCGCATCGACAAGTTCGTGCTGAAGCCACGCGGCGCGTCGTTCGAGTCGATCCCTCAACCGGTCATCAAGGGCGGCGAAAACTTTCGTCCTGTCGGCCTCGCCCTCGCCCCGGACGGCTCGCTGTATTTCACCGACTGGGTGCTGAAGGACTACAAGCTGCACGGCAAGGGTCGAGTCTGGCGGGTGTCGGCGAATGACGAGCCGAAGCGTCAAGTCGTGGATGCAGGCGCTCTGCTCAAGGAAACAGACGTAGCGAAACTGAAGTCGCTTCAGAGTTCAATGAACCTCACGATACGACGAACTTCAATGCGACGACTGTCGAAGCTCGAAGCAGGGCGTGACGAGCTTCCTTCCACCTTGAGGGATGAGACACGTACACGTCGCGAACGGATCGAGGCTCTGTGGGCAGTTTCCTTGATCCCAGTCAACGAACACGACTTTGGTATCCACGCGGCTCACCACAAACTACCCGTCGGCCCAGTTTGCGGTGATGTCGCAACGGCACTCATTGAGTTGTCTCCAAACCCACAATTCTCGCTGAAGCAGGATGACGACGACGAACGGAAGGCATTCTTCTCGCTACAAAAGTACTTGGGATGGGAGTTTCATGGTTTCGAGTTCAGTGCGACAGGTGATGTCTCGATCTACGGAATCGGAACTCGCGACCACTGGTTGGGGCAACCGTCAGACATTGATGGTGAAGGGCACAGATTCACACTCGCGCTCTGTACCGCTTTTGCAGAAGGCCGCAACCTTCCAAAATGGCTCTGGGGCTATTCACACGCATGGTCTCAAGAACTCGCGTTTGATGATCCGTTTCGCATCCACGCGTTCGTGAGAACCAACTACCCCGAATTGAGATCCATGATTGCGTCTCATTTGGAGCCAACGAAGGATGAAACAACACGGCAAGCGATTGTCGCAAAGTATTCTCCGTCCCAAGGCCACGCTAATCGTGACCAGAAGTTCTATGAAACGGACACCGCGAGAATTGTGACGCTGATTGCTTCAAGGGCGACGCCGTTTCACGATACCTCAGATCGAGTTTGGATTCGTCGGATTCCGGAACAACGTTCTGGCAGTCCGGAACGAAACGTATTTGCCTACAAAACTGAAGTGGAACTCATCCTCCGTCTCGGACTCACGGACCCTTCTCCACTGGTCCGCCGAACGGCCGTGCAGATCGTGGGCGAGGAACATCTGAAAGAGTATCGGAACTTGGTTGAAGCTTCGATGAATAGTGGCAATGTTACGTCAGACTTGTTCCTCGCCTGTCTCGCGTCGCTGTCGATGCTCGATGGCGTACCACCTGCGGAATTTGAAAAAGCACCGCCGGTGCAGCATGTTCTGCCCATCGTCAAGGATGCGAAGCGATCGGCCTCGCTGCGAGCCATTGCGTTGCGGATGCTGCCTCCCACGCTGAAGGAGCTCGATGGGAAGCTGCTCGGTGAACTGGTGGCCTCGACCGATGAGGGGCTGCGGCGCGAGGCCGTGCGGACGCTGGGTCACTCGTCGATTCCCGAACGGGATGAACTGCTGAGACCGATCGCGGCGGATGAGTCGCTCGATGCGAACCTGCGAGCCGACGCCGTGGCCGGACTGGCTCCGGTCGATCATCACGCGAAGCTCAGCGACGCGACCCGCGATCTGCTGGTGAAGTTGCTGCGTGAAAAGAACGAGTCGCTCGCGGTGGAGGCTGTGCGGTCGTTGCGTGGTGCGGCGATGGCGAAGGGGGATGAGCCGACTCGCGATACGAAAGTTGCCGAGACACTGAAGCAACTCGCGACGGTGTTGAAGATCGAAGAACCGGGGGACTCACGTCCCCCGCTCGGAAAGACAGAGGTCGGAAAGCCAGAAGAAGGCTCACGCCCCAGAATTCGTGAAG
>JAYVOX010000552.1:0-4434 GCA_043757695.1 Schlesneria sp. | reverse complement strand
CCATGCGACACTTGTTGATGCGCCGATCCTAAGCCCCCGGACTTTTCATTCCAAGAGTCCACTTCACCCGCACCGCCGCCGGCTGCCTGTTCACCGACGCAGGCCGCAAAGCGTTCTTCGGCACCTACGGCCGCCGCATGAGCGACGAAATCACACACCCCGTCTTCGGCGACAAACTCAGCTACCGCCGCATGCTGATCCTCCACGCCAGAATGATCGCCGCCTGGCTCCTCGACGAAGTCCCGACGCTCGCATTCCTGACCACCCGCTGATTCTTGTCCCCTCGCCCCCGTCTTCGGGGGAGAGGGCTAGGGTGAGGGGGCTTCCGCCTGCTCTTCCCACTACCGCATCACTCCAACCAATCATCTCCACCCGATACCGTCGCGATGCCGCAAACACCCCTTCCAGATAGAACCGCAGCCCATCCGGGTCATTCGGTTTGTCGGCCCCGCAGTAAACGACCAGCTTCGTTTCCACACGAGGCGGCGCGACGAAGACCTTGTTGTCGAAGTCATGATCGTCTCCGGTCAGGACCAACGACGTTGAGACCACTCCATCGGGACGAACAGGCGGAACGATGACTCGACTCTGCCCCGGCGGCACGTAAACGGAGACGCTCGCCGCATCCGCCCCGTCCCAATGCAGCGAGAACGTTTCCTGCTTCGCATCCGCCGAATTGGTCACTCGCACCCGCAGCCGGTCGTCGCCGAGATCGAGATTCCGTTCGACCAATTGCAACCCCGCGTTGGATGGCGAGGCGACTCGCGCGACGAGTGTCTCGACGCGAAGATCACTCGGCCATTCATAGCCGCGCAGCGCGTCGAGGTTCGCGCCGACCGCCAGATCACTCGCGAGAACGATCCGCAACTTGGCGGGCATCGCGCGCTCCGCCTGAACCTCCTGCAACGCGGTCGCCGTCCGCACGAGTGCCTCACCCAAGTTCGTTCCGCCCCAAGTCGGCTTCAGTTCCTTGAGCCGCGCCGCAACCAGTTCCCGCCGCGCCGTCGCTTCGAGCGGCTTTAACTCCGTGAAATCGGCGATGCTTCGCCAATGCCCGTCAAACGCGAACAGCCCGACCGTCGCGGTCGTCGGCAGCTTCGAGAGACTCGCGCTCACTTGCGTCATCAAGTCGCCCCACGCCCCGTCGCGACGAAGGCTCGCACTCGTATCGACCAGCACGGCGACCAGCTCTTCCTCCGAAGCCGCTTCCGGTTCCGAAGTCGGTGTCCGCCACAACGGCCTCGCAAACGCGAGGGCCAGCAGCAACAAGACGACTCCACGCAGCATGAGCAGCAACCAATGCTCGACCCGGCTGCGCGAGGTGACTCGCGGCGGAGACGGCGACAAAAACATCAGCGTCGAAAACTCACGCCGTCCGCGCGGTGTGCGTCTCCACAAATGAAACAGAATCGGGCCGGCAATCGCCAACGCGCCGAGCAAATACAACGGAGCGAGTGGTGTCATGGGCCGCTCCTTCTCGTTTTCAAGCTCACACTCGCTCTCGTTCCCAAGCTCCGGCTCACCCTCGTTCCCAAGCTCCAGCTTGGGAACGCCGCGCCTTGAAGCTCCAGCTTCGCGTGATTCAACGCGGCGCACGAACCGGCTCGCCAAGCCGGAGCTTGGCAGAGTCCGTTCCCAAGCTGGAGCTTGGGAACGAGAGTGGTTTTGGAGACGAGAGTGGATTCGGGAGCGAGAGCATTCAATCGAGGCAGTGTCTTCATCGCCCTCGCCTCGCGATCCGGGTTCGGCTGTTGCCGCGCATCTGCATCCGCACGCGGACGATCTCGGGCAAAGCGAGTTCCAGCGGCGAGTCGGTCGGCATCCGGTGGTACGTCAGACCCAGCCGGGCACAGATCGCCTCGACCGCCTCCAAATGTTTGCCGAATCGTTTGAGGTACTCGCTGCGAATCGCCGCCGGATCGACGTAGAGGCGGTCTTTCGATTCGAGGTCCTCAAACATCTCGGGCGCTGTGAACTCGAACCGCAACTCCTCGGGATCGAGAACGTGGAACACGACCACCTCCTGACCGCGCGCGGCCAGCGCACCGAGGCTCAGCTCCAACGTCTCCAGCGGCGCGAGCAGGTCCGAGATCAGCACGAGGATGCCGCGCTTGTTCAGTCGTTCGGCGATCTGCTCCAGCGGCTTCGACAGATGCGTGGACGAACCCTCCGCCGTCCGTTCGAGCGACACGAGGATGCGCCGCAGATGGCCGACTCGATAGCGCGGCGGGATGTAGTCGTCGATCTCCGACGCAAACTTGGCCAACCCCACGGCATCGCGCTGCGTGTTGAGAAAGTAGCCCAGCGTGGCCGCCAGAGTGCGAGCGTACTCCGACTTCGAGTAGCCTCGCGAACCGAAGTTCATCGACCGGCTGTCGTCGAGCAGGAGCAGGCAGCGCAGGTTGGTCTCGTCCTCAAACCGCTTGATGTAGTACCGGTCGCTGCGGGCAAACAGCTTCCAGTCCAGATGCCGCAGGTCGTCCCCCTGGGTGTACTGCCGGTACTCGGTGAACTCGACCGAGAACCCGTGATAGGGGCTGCGGTTGAGTCCGGTCATGAAACCCTCGACCACATGCCGCGCCCGCAGTTCGAGCGACTTCAAATGCATCAGCGTGGCCGGGTCGATGAACCCCGCGATCTGTTCGGCATGCGGCGATGATGAGGCTGTCGGCATTGGCGTCTCATGTCCCCTCGCCCCGGCCTTGCGGGGAGAGGGTTAGGGTGAGGGGGTTCTTCGTGAGTGTCCACAACATCATGTGCGAACATTTAGGATGACGGTTGCCCGCCCAAACGACTCCACTCGACGGAGGTGACAATGGAATGACCCTCAAATTGGGGACTCGCGAAAACTCGGAAACATTCGCGGTGAGAACCGCGAGGTCACGCTGAATCGCAGTCGCAGCGATCCAATTGTCGTGCAGTCCAATCAGGTTTCCTGTGATCGTCAGAGTGGCCGACAACTCGGCGTGAACCCGCGCCACTTCGACAGTGACATCAAGGCTCGTGATGAGTTCGATGACCATTTCTGTAAAACGAGCTCGTTTGATGCGGCGGGACTCCGGAGTTGCCCGGTGAACTCCGACCAAAAGCTCGGAGACTGTGATCGTGCTGATAAACGTTTCGCCTTCGTCGCGCCAAGGACTGAAGTCGATGGGTGATCCTGCCCGCTCCCACGAGATGAACACAGACGTGTCGATGATTATTCCCACGGATCTTTCTCCGGCAGGAAATTGCGACGGCCCTCCTCCACGTCTTTGGCAAACGCTTCCGCGTCATCCCCCAACGAGGGAAGGCTGGCGAACAGCTCGTTCAAGTCGCACGCCATGACCGGTCGTTTGGCACGGATGGGTGTCATTCGAACGATCGGTTCGTGATCTTGTTCGAGATCAATTGTGATCCCCTCTTCGGACACGCGATGGACCAAAGCTTGAAAGTCTCGGCTCGCGTCAGCCACGGTCACACGTTCCATGATTGTTCTCCTTTCAGCATTTGGCTCGGGGGCGTTTACCCTCGTCGCTCCACAGTACTCGAATAGCTCTTGAATTCATTCTTCTATGGTGCATTCGGGGAGCGAATGACTGTAAAGACGACTTCCTTCAGAAATGGTTCACTTTCTTCAGCCGTCCTTTACCGTCTCCAACAGCCTCCCAATAATCGTCTCGACGGTCAGGCCGGCCGCTTCGGCGCGGTAGTTGATCAGGATGCGATGCCGCAGGACCGGCGCGGCCAGGGCGCGGACATCCTCCCAGGTGACGTTGGCTCGACCGGAGAGCAAGGCCCGCGCTTTGCCACCGAGGATCAGGTATTGAGCCGCTCGCAAACCGGCTCCCCACGAGACGTACTCGTTGATGAAGTCGGACGACTCTTTCTGTTTTGGTCGCGAGGCGGCGGCGAGGCGGACCGCGTAACGCACGACATCCTCGGCGACGGGCACCTTCCGCACGAGTTCGTGGATGCGCTGAATGTCCATGCCGGTGAAGAGGGCTTCGATCGGCGCGGGCGGCGCGGAGGTCGTTCGCGCCACGACCGCGACCTCGTCGTCTTCGGGCAGGTAGTCGATGGTCACGTTGAACATGAACCGGTCGAGCTGCGCTTCGGGGAGCGGATACGTCCCCTCCATCTCGATCGGGTTCTGCGTGGCGAGCACGAAGAACGGTTCGTCGAGGACATAGCGTGTGCCGGCCGCGGTGACTTGATGTTCCTGCATCGCTTCGAGGAGCGCCGCCTGAGTCTTCGGCGGCGTGCGGTTGATTTCGTCGGCCAGGATCACGTTGCCGAAGATCGGCCCTTTGACGAACTGCATCCGCCGATGTCCGTCGGCGGACTGGTCGAGGATCTCCGTCCCCGTGATATCCGCCGGCATCAGGTCCGGAGTGAATTGGATGCGCGAGAACTTGAGATGAAACACTTGCGCGATCGACCGCACCAGCAGCG
>JAYVOX010000551.1:0-16816 GCA_043757695.1 Schlesneria sp. | reverse complement strand
TGCTCCACACGGCCGAGTTCAAAGAAGATGTCTATTCAACGCCTGCGATTCTCGATGGCCGCATCTACGTCCGCACGGCGAAGGCTCTGTATTGCTTTGGTGAGACCAAGTGAGCGGGGGGTTAAGACAGCCGTTGCTTCGTTAGGCGAGTGGCAGGAAGAACTGTACCCGTAGGAGGGGCGCTCTTGCTCGTCCGCCTTGAAGTGCTGGCCTCTTGAAGACTGAAAGTAGGACGGGCAAGAGTGCCCCTCCTACATCGTGGTACGACAAGACTTGCCGGTCGCCTTAGGTGTCTGTCCGGAAAGTCGAAGGCCATACCTTCCGTAGGGTGGGCACTGCCCACCATCAACGACCGATTGTGGTGGGCAGTGCCCACCCTACGGGTATCCAGACAGACACCTAGGGATATCGCAGGCGTCACATTGGTTGAACTCCAGACCACGACCACTAGCATTGAGAGAAATACCATGACAGTTGCCCCGACCACTGACCACGGCCAAATGCTGGCGACACCCACCGGGAAGGTCGTCGGGTTTCTCGACAGTAAGGCCGAATATGACTCGTTCGCCGCAGCCGTCCAATCCGCCGGAATTCCGACAACGAACGTCACGTCACTCTTCGGAGAAGACGGGCTTCAGTTACTCGAACGGCAGAAAGAGCACAGCTTCTTTTTCGGGGACTCTGAGGACAGTGTGATTCATCAGAGCATTCTGGAATTGGGCCACGGGCACTACGCCGTGGCCGTGGACGTGTCCGACCGTGTCCAGGCGTTGCAGATTGTGAAGCTGGCCGTGCAACACGGCGGTCACGGTTTGCGCTACTTCGGATTGTGGGCCACGGAGTTGCTGACGGCGTGACGTGCGTGCGAGTGCGGCGCAACTTCAGAAGGCGATAAGACGACGCACGACGACAGTCCTAACAGCCCATTGTAAAAGGGAAGGCGAGTTCCTGCCGAGCCGTTCTTCGTAGGAAATATCGCTTGTTTGTCGCGGATCGGCAGGAGCCTCGCCCTCCCGCGACACCTTTTTCAACGGGCTGCTAAGTTGACGCGCAACGAAGGTTCTGTGGCCACGTTCGCCAGAACGTGAGTTTTCCCGCGATTCCCCCACACTCTGGCGAGTGTGGCTACCAAGGGATTAGTGCGGGGCCACTAAGTTGTGGCGCAGCATTCGCTTTCAGAGCCATGACGAAGCTCCGAATGCCTGAACGAAGCGAGTCTTTCACTCTCACCGTTCATGGAAGCGGCGGGAGCAGACGCAGTGAGCCACTCTGGCTCTTGCCAAGAATTGTCCAAGACATTCACTCGTTTTGAGTGGGATGAGTCCCTTAGAAACCCCAACGTTGACACGAGGAGACGACAGATGAAGAAGCGATTTGCAGGACTCACGGTGCTGACGCTGGCCGCACTCGGCGGCTGTACGCAGGGGACACCGGGTGGCGTGGGAACGACCAACGCGACCGCAAAACGACCAGTTTATGGACAGGCCGAAGAGACGTTCAACCTGAGCGTGCCTTTGATGTCATCGACACTTCAGCAAGGTGCCGAAGCGGAAGCCATAGTCGGCATCAAGCGGGGCAAGAACTTCGGCGAAGATGTCGCACTTCAATTCGCCGATGTTCCGCCCGGCGTGACGATTGCCAGCAAAGACTCGACGATCAAGCACGGTGATACCGACGCGAAGATTACATTCAAAGCGACGGACGATGCACAACTCGGTGACTTCAAGATTAAGGTCATCGGCCATCCGGCCAAGGGGGGCGATGCTCAGGTGGAGTTCAAGCTGACCGTCGCCGCGAAGGACAGTTTCACATTGAGCCTGCCGTACCTCTCGACCGGCTTGAAGCAGGGTGAAACCGAAACGATGGTAATCACTGTCAAGCGAGCGAAGACGTTTGATGAAGACGTGGTGCTGAGCTTCGGATCAATGCCAGCGGGTGTGACGATTACCCCGGAGTCGCCCACGATTCTACGCAGCGATGCGGATGTGAATGTGATGCTGACGGCAGCGAACGACGCGGCGCTCGGGAACTTCGTCATTAAGGTGACCGGCCAGCCAACCGTTGGCGTGGCGGTCACGAACGATCTCAAGCTGACCGTGAGCAAAGAATGACTGGCCTGCGACAGGTAGGTCTCAAACAATAATGGAATCCGGCGAGGCTTTATCTGTGACATAGAGACGATGTCAGTTCGCCCCTTAACGGGGTCGTGGTTCTCATTGCGTCACGCATGGGCAGGTACCACAACCGACACTGCCACATCGCTCTCACGGCAACGATACCTCGCCGGATTCCTTTGAAAGAGTTCACGCAGACCGTGGCGACGAATGTCAAAGTCTGCTGCGACGGAGCGGTTCGCACGTCCGACGAACTGAAAGTCGGGAGTGAGATTCGCCTGGCCACCAAGACCGACGACAAGCGTGGTCGCCATCAAGCAAGCACGTCGCCATCAATATTGAGTCGCTCAACAAGCAGGCTGAGTTCGCTCACGCCGCTTGAAGAGACCGCGACTTTTTTTCCAAACCAGCTCAGTTGAGCACGTCACCCCGTGACGCAGACGAGTCCATGTTGTTCTCGCCTGAATGTTCGGTCGAATTGAGATAAAGGATTGCACGATGTCATACCGCATGTTTTCCGTGGCGGCTGTCGCCATGACGATGTTCGTCAGTTCCCCCGCATGGGCCGCCAAGGATGCCAAAGAAGTCTCACACGATGGCAAGTTTGTCAGCGCGAAGGAGATGACATTCGTGATGACCGCCAAGGGAGGCAAGGAACATTCGCACACGCTGGCGACTGATGCCAAGGTCACCTGCGATGGAGAGGCCTGCAAGCTGGCCGATCTGAAGGCGGGCACGAAGATTCGTGTCACGACGAAGCACGATGACAAGAATGTGGCGACGCACGTCGAAGCTATCGTCAAGGAGGCCACGTTCGCCCACACGCACGATGGCAAGTTCGTCAGCATCAAGGATCACAAACTGATGATGACTGGACCGAAGGGTAAGGAACATTCCCACATGCTGGCCGACGACGCGACCATGACGTGCGATGGCAAGGCTTGTAAGATCGACCAGATCAGGTCCGGAATGAAGATTCGCGTCACCACGAGTCGCGAAGACGGGAACCACGCGACTCACGTGGAAGCCCTCGACAAGAACGCGGACTTCTCACCGGTCGATTAGTGAACTTGGTGCTGCACCAGATTCACCGTTCAGTCGCTGGACGCTGGCAGGTATCGGCGTCCGGCGACTTCAACACAGACGGCATCGGCTCCGCCATCGCGAGGAACCGAGACCGCCTTCCCGATTACGGCTTTCTCACCAGAAATCACACTATGGCCAACACGACCACCGTCGCCGTCCTACGTTCTCACGAAAAGGCGGAAGAGGCAATTCGCGATCTTCAGAAAGCGGGCTTCGATATGCAGAAGCAGTCCATTATCGGCAAGGACTATCACACGGAAGAACACGCGGTCGGATATTACAACGCCGGTGATCGCATGTTGTGCTGGGGTCAATTGGGTGCCTTTTGGGGCGGGATGTGGGGAATGCTGTTTGGTTCCGCCTTCTTCCTGTTGCCCGGTATCGGGCCGGTCCTAGTGGCCGGGCCGCTCGTCGCGTGGATCGTCGCGGGACTCGAAGGGGCCATCGTATTGGGCGGGTTCAGTGCCTTGGGAGCCGCCTTGGCCAGTGTCGGCATCCCCGAGAACAGCATTGTGCAGTACGAGTCCGAACTGAAGGTGGGCAAGTTTCTCGTGATCGTTCACGGGACACAGAACGAGGTTGAACGGGCACGGATTCGACTCGGAAACACGGAACTCATGACCGATGCTGCTCCCCCCGTCATGCTGGCCTGACGCTGTGTTTGCACTAACCTCGCACAGGCCGGTGCTGCCAGAGTAAACCGTTCCCCTCCAACTTCGCTCTCCCTTGGAACGCATCATGTTGACGAAGGCCGATTACATCGAGACACGCTGCAATTCGTTGCGAGCGTTGGAGACCGAGATCGACAGGCTGACCGACCATGCGAACGAGGCTACGGTGGATGTCGCGGTCGTGTTCTATGAAGCAATCAATCAACTTCAACTCACTCGTGTGCGAGCGATTGCCAAGGTCCGGGAACTGCAAATGTCCAACGGCGAAACTTGGAGGCGTGACAATGCGACCATCGGGGTCGATGCGGCTTGGAATGATCTGAGAAACGCGGTGTTGGTCGCCATCTCCACCACGTACTGCGAGGCGAATCACATTCAAGCGGGGCATCCCGCATCCGGTGGTCCACACTACATCGACTTTGGTCGGTTTCCATTTCCACGCGGCGCTAAGAACTGACGCGCGTCACACCCCTTATTGAAATATTGCAATGAAAAAACTGTGCGGAATTCTGATTGTACTTGCTGTGCTTGCTGTTGGGATCGGCTTCTACCGAGGTTGGTTTGTCGTGACGAGTGGTCGTGAAACGATGAGTCACAAGGTGGACGTGAACCTGACGGTGGACCCGGACAAAGTGAAAGCCGATGCCGAGGCTGTGAAGAACAAGGCGGCAGAGCTGACCGGTCAAGCGAAGAAGGCCGTGGTGAAACCATGACACTGGGCAGTTTCTTGTTGCTGTTACTCGTGGCGGGAGTCTGCGGAAGTCTCGCACAAAGTTTGACGGGCTATACCCACGGGGGTTGCCTCGTGTCGATTGCGTTGGGTTTCGTCGGGGCGGTCTTCGGGACCTGGCTCGCCCGCCTGTTGGGATTGCAGGAACTGTTGGCCATTCAATTCGATGGTCAATCGTTTCCGATCATCTGGTCCATTATCGGCGCGGCGTTGTTTGTCGCGGTTCTCAAGTTCTTGAGACCGCGCGAACGCGTGTGAACTCGCCGCTTGGGCACGTGGGTTCATCGTTAGTAAGGAAAAGTCTCATGCGGAATACCGTCCTGGTGTTGATCGGCCTCGTTGCAATCGTGGTCGGAGCGGTGATGATCTTCTCTCGCGAGCTGACTTATCGAACACGAGAAGATGTAGTGAAGGTGGGGCCGTTGGTTGTGACGGCCGACACGGACAAGTCCCTCCCGCTTTCGCCGATAATTGGGGGCGTCGCAGTGGCAGGTGGAGTTTTGCTTGTCGCTCTGGGTGCCAGGAAGGCATAGCAGCCCGTTGAGAAAGTAACCCGAAGCATGAGCAAAGGACGGTGGTGGTGCGAAACTTTTGAGAAATGCGTCCCTCGCTCACGCTTCGGGTTACTTTAAGCCCGTTTTTCAATGGGCTGATTAGGGCGTATCGAGCCAGCCCGGTGATACTCGCCGCTTCAGAATCTATACTTTGCACGGCCCAAAGTGAGACCTTTGAATGTAGCCACGTTTCGCCAGAACGTGGGCTGTTTGAGCGTTACTACCGCACTCTGGCGAGGTGCAGCTACCCGGTGATACTCGCCGCTTCAGAATCTATTTCAACCTCGGAACATTGAGGAGACGAATCATGGGACTCAAAGAAGCGTATCTGTCGAAACGCGAAGCAGAACTTAAAGAGTGGGATGCCGAGATCATGAAGCTCCACGCCAAAGCCGAGCAGGCACAGGCTCAAGTTCAGATCACCTACTACGAACAGATCGCGGCGCTGCGTGTTCAACAGACAACGGTACGAGACAAGCTCGCCGAAATGCGACAGGCCACCGGTGAGGCCTGGGAATCGGTCAAGGTTGGCTTCGATTCTGCATGGACGGACTTGAAGTCCGGATTGGCCGGAGCCGTGGCGAAGTTCAAGTAAAACTTCGTCGCAAATGGAGTTCGCGAGTCTGGGTCGATGGCACCAAAGGAGGTTCTCGTGTTGATCATGACAGACACTATTGATGAGTTGGCCACTATCGACTCGGATCGAATCAAGACTGTTCTGCTGTGTCGGCTGCGCGCGGTCAAGCCGAGCCAAGAACACGTCCTCGACTATTGGGAGCAGCTCGACGACATCGCGCAGTCGCGATTTGCAACGCAGATAGATGACTTGGACTTCGACTTGTTGCTTCAAAAGGAACTCTCGTCAAAGCCGTTGCACTTTCGAGGCGACACGCTCCAGCCGCCACCGATCGTCACGCTCGAAGAGCAGTCGTACTGCCGTGACGCTTTTCTCGAAGGCGAGCAGTGCTTATCCGAAGGACGAGTCGGCGTGGTATTGGTCGCGGGGGGGATGGGAAGTCGGCTCGGCTTCGAGCAACCGAAAGGGATGTTTCCCATTGGACCGGTCTCGGGCCATACGCTCTTTCAGATGTTGATCGAAAGAATCGTAGCGCTCGGACACCACTATGGCGTGCGCATCCCGCTGTATCTGATGACCAGCGATGTCACGCATGCCGCGACGGTTCAGTACTTGAAAGAGAATGACTCGTTCGGGCTGGAGGCGGACGATCTTCAAGTTTTCTGTCAGGGGACGCTGCCCGCGATTGATGCCACCACGCGGCGGCTGTTATTGGCCGGTCCCGGTAAATTGGCAACCTGTCCCGACGGACATGGCGGATTGCTCGATGCCGCACGCAAGTCCGGTTGCTTTGACCACATGATTGGACGCGGGATTGATGTTCTGTTTTACGGACAGATGGACAACCCGTTGCTGTTAATTGCCGACCCGGAGTTGATCGGGCATCACTTGCTGGCGAACGCGGACATCACGACTCAAGTGGTGCGGCGCGCCAATCCGACCGAGCGTATCGGCATGTTCGTCGCGCGCGGCGACCGGGTGTGGGTCATGGAATACACCGAGCTTCCCAAAGAAGTCGCGACGGCAACCGACGATGACGGCCAGCCACTCTTCTGGGCGGGCAACACGGGGGCGCATCTGTTCCGAGTTCCGTTTCTCCAGCGCATTGCCGATCACACGAACGCATTGCCTGCTCACCCGTGCCTGAAGAAGGTGGCTCACTTGAACGGTGATGGCGAAGTTCACGAACCGGACGAGCCGAACGCGATCAAGTTCGAGAAATTCATCTTCGACCTGATGCACCACACCAACCGCTCGGTGTTGGTCGAGTCGGATCGTGCGGCGACGTTCGCGCCAGTGAAGAACCCGGCCTCGATGACGACCGACACCGTGGCGACATCGCAGGCGGCCATGATCGCGTTGCACACCGATTGGCTGCGACAGGCGGGAACAGAAGTCGCACCAGGTGTGGCCGTCGAGATCAGCTCGCTGTTCGCGCTGTGTCGCGACGACCTGAATGGGAGGACGCTCCCCGCGTTGATTCAGGAACCGATGTTTCTGACATAGCGTGCAGCGTCCCCACACCGCTCGGAAAGCCTCAGGACGGGTCGCGAAAAACGACTTTCGCTCTTCATCATTTTGCCCTCAATCATTTTGCAAAAGTCGAAGTCTGCAAAATGATTGAGGGCAAAATGATGAAGGCGAGGACGTGGTTCACCGATGCGCTGCAGCACTACCGCTTTGTTGAGTGAGAACGAAGAGGAGACCTTCGGTCGGGCGTTTCGGCGGGGACAGGAGACCTGCGCCGAACGAGGACAGGAGACCTGCGCCGAACGAGGACAGGAGACCCGCGCCGAACAACCGCGCATTTCGAGAGTAACGCGGTACGACATTCGGCGCGAGCCACAAACAGGAAGTCATCGCCTTGAGCCGACTCAGCAAAACGATTCGTGACGGACTTGCTCGTTCCAAGGCACGCATGGGCGTGGATGGCTTGTACCGAGAACATGGCGACGATCTGCCGATGCGGTTCGAGTTGTTCAGTGTGGCTCAACTGGAGCAACACGCGAAAGCGCTGGCCCAGTGGCATCAGGTCAATCCGGATCGTGGGAAGGATCGGCTGCTGCCTCGGTTGGCGGCGAACGAAAAGATTCTGCTGTCCGCCTACAAACTGGTGGCGGCAGCGGTCGAACAGAAGCGTCCCATATCACCCGCCAGCGAATGGTTGCTCGATAACTTCTACCTGATTGAAGAGCAGATTCGGACGGCGCGGCAGCACATGCCAACGGGCTACAGCCGCGAGTTGCCGTGGCTGGTGAACGGGCCGTCGGCCGGATACCCGCGCGTGTATGACCTCGCTCTCGAACTGATCTCGCACGTCGATGGTCGCATCGACATCGAAAGCCTGCGGTCGTTCATCTCGGCCTATCAGCAGGAACGGCATCTGAAGTTGGGCGAACTCTGGGCCTTTCCAATCATGATTCGGCAAGCCCTGATCGAGAACCTGCGGCGAGTCGCCGCGCGGGTCGCGACGGGAACATTGGATCGCAACACCGCTAGTCAGTGGTCCGATCGGTTCATCGACAGTGCCGAGAAGCGCCCAGCCAACTTGGTCCTCGACGTGGCCGACATGGCGCGCCCCAATCCCTCCCTGTCGTGTGCCTTCGTGGCGGAGATGGCTCGACGGCTGCAAGGCCAAAGCCCGGCGTTGGCCTTCCCGCTGACGTGGATCGAGCAACGTCTGTCCGAGCAGGGGCAAACCATTGAACAGATGGTGCAGCAAGAGAGCCAAGATCAAACGGTCAATCAAGTCTCCATCGGGAACAGCATCAACAGCCTGCGCGAGCTGGACGCGGTTGATTGGAAAGAGTTCGTTGAAACACTGAGCGTCGTTGAGCAAACGTTGCTCGACGATCCGGCAGCCGTTTATGGCGGCATGGATTTTCAAACGCGCGACGAGTATCGCCATGTCATCGAAGCCGTTGCCAAACGAAGTACGTTGACCGAACACGAAGTGGCGCGAGTGGCTGTCCAACTCTCCAGGCAGAACACGGTTCTGAAGGGTGTCGCGCATCGCACGGCTCACGTCGGCTTCTTCCTGATCGACAAAGGGTTGCCGGAACTCGAAGCGGCGACACGCATGAGACGCTCGCTGGTTGCCAGCATCGGCCGGATCGTGCGCATGGCACCGCTGACGATGTACGTCGGCGGGATCGTGCTGGTCGCGACAGTGGTCACAGCCTGCCTGCTTGAGCGGACGGGCATCCACGGGACTGTCGGTTGGCTCGCGGCGATATTGCTGTTTGTTGGAGCGAGTCATCTCGGAGTCGGCCTCGTCAACTGGCTGGTGACGTTGCTGGCGCGGCCGCATCGGTTGCCTCGACTCGATTTTTCAAAGGGGATTCCGAGTGAGTTCACGACGTTGGTTGTCGTGCCGACGATGCTCATCAGCCCGCGCAACATCGGTCGTTTGCTGGAGGCCTTGGAAGTCCGCTACCTCGCGAATCGGGATGAGAACCTGCGGTTTGGATTACTGACCGATTTCCGCGATGCGTCGCAACAGGTGATGCCGGAAGACGAGTCGCTGCTGCAACTGGCCTCAGCCGGGATCAACGAACTCAACGAGAAACTGGCTGGCCGCACGACCGATTTCAACGTCGCAGAGACGAGTTTCAACGATGAGGAACCCGCAGACATCTTCTTCCTGTTCCATCGTCCGCGCTGCTGGAATGCTCAGGAAAAAGTCTGGATGGGCTACGAGCGAAAGCGCGGGAAGCTCGGCGATCTCAACGGGCTGTTGCGTGATGACGTGCGCGATCCGTTTGCCTCGATCGTGGGAGACACGTCGTCGCTCGCGGACGTGAAGTACGTCATCACGCTCGACACCGACACGCTGTTGCCGCGCGATGCCGCGCGGCAACTCGTCGGCACGCTGGCTCACGTCCTCAATCAGCCGGTCGTCGATCCACGGCGAAAGGTCGTCACCGAGGGCTACGGCATCTTGCAACCAGGCGTCGCGATGCATCTGGAAAAGGGAAGTCCGTCGTGGTTCGTGCAGCTCTGTGGCGGTGAGCCGGGCGTGGACCCGTACACGCGCGCGATGTCCGATGTTTATCAAGACTTGTTCCATGAGGGGTCGTTCATCGGCAAGGGGATCTACGATGTGGAAGCCTTCTCACTCACGATGGAGCGACGGTTTCCCGAGAATCAAATCCTCAGCCATGACCTGCTGGAAGGCTGTTACGCACGCTCGGGTTTGGTCAGCGATGTCCATGTCTATGAGAACTATCCGTCGCGGTATGACTCGGATGTCAGTCGGCGACATCGCTGGATTCGAGGCGATTGGCAGATCGCCGGTTGGCTGTTGCCGTTTGTGGCGAGTCTCAACGGTGAGACCGCTCGCAATCCGATCAGCCTGCTGTCGTGCTGGAAGATTTTCGACAACCTGCGTCGCAGTGTCGTTCCGTCCGTGTTGACGCTGGTGCTGCTGATCGGTTGGTTGGCACTGCCTCCCGCGTGGGTCTGGACGGGCGTCGTCGTCGGGATCGTGCTGATTCCCAACGTCTGCATGTCGCTGTTCGCACTGTTTCGGAAGGCCGTCGATCTGCCGCTCACGACGCACTTGAGTTCCATCGCCAGCAGGCTTTGCCTGAGCATGACTCAGGCCATGTTGACCATCGTCTTCCTCCCGTATGAGGCCTACTTCAGCGCGGACGCCATCGTGCGCACCGGCGTGAGAATGCTGTACTCGCGCGAGCGGATGTTGGAATGGAAGACCGCCAGCGACGCCGAGCGTGAAGGTGGCAACGATGTTCTTGGCAGCTATCGGACGATGTGGTTCGCGCCGGTCTTGGCTGCGGTGACAACTCTCGTGCTGATGCTCTATCGGCCCGAGGCGGTCTGGGCCGCTTCGCCACTGCTGGGGCTGTGGCTGCTGGCTCCGCTCATTGCGTGGAAGATCAGTCAGCTCGCGCGCTCGCGCGACGCTCAACTGACGCCACAACAAACGGTCTTCGTGCATCGCCTCGCGCGCCGCACGTGGCGGTTCTTCGAGAAGTTCATCGGGCCGGAAGACAACTGGCTACCGCCCGACAACTTCCAGGAGTTCCCCGTCGCGGTGATCGCGCATCGCACGTCGCCGACCAATCTCGGCATGTCGCTGCTGGCGAATCTGGGAGCGTATGACTTCGGTTACATCACGGCGGGTCAGTTGATCGACCGTTGCCGCAACGCAATGGAGTCGATGGACAAGCTCGAACGATTTCACGGCCACTTTCTGAATTGGTACGACACGCAATCGTTGCAGCCGCTCGTCCCGAAGTATGTCTCGACGGTCGATAGCGGAAACCTCGCCGCGCATCTCCTGACGTTGCGTTGTGGGCTGTTGGAGGTGATCGATCAGAAGCTGGTCACCTCGCGGTGGTGGGACTCGCTCACCGTGACACGGCTGTCGTTGGAAGCGGCCGAGAACACCCAGCCGATATCGACGGCATTCCGCGTCGCGACATCGACCACGATTTCACGCGCCTGCCACAACGTGCTGAAGCCGCTTTGGACGTGGCCTCAAATCTCTTCTCGACTTCCATCTTCCTCCCTCCCCTCGGCGGGGAGGGTTGGGGAGGGGGGAACGATGAACGATCGACCTGCCACTGCTCATCGACACCCCTCCCCGGCCCTCCCCATCGAGGGGAGGGAGGAAGACGCGACATGTGGAGCGAGCGTCTTGATCCAACTGCTGCGTCGCGAGGGGATGTTGGCTTCCTTGCCAACGAAGTTGTCGCTGGCCTACGGCTTCCTCGGTGAGTTGCAGACGGCGGCGAAGGAAAGTGGCTCGCTGCTGATCGAGTCCGAACCGTCGGAACGATCCGATGGTGTGCGCGATCTCGAAGGGCAGTGCCGCGACCAGCGGACTGACCTGTTGTTGATCGCCCCGTGGCTCGCACTTCCCGCCGCACCTCCAGAACTCTGGCCGCAAGGCTCGTCCGAGCCACAGCCTCACCAGCACGCCCTCCAAGAATTGCTGCGAACTCTGGATGATGTCCCCACGCTGCGCGATGTCGCCGGGTTTGATGGAAAACAGATCTCCGTCCTCGATGCCATCCTGAGTGGCCTCGTCACGCATCAGGATGAGACCGCGCAGGACGTTGATCGACCGCAGTCCCGCGAGTGGTTGATTCAACTTCGCGCGTCGATCCTCAATGCGAGCCAGCACGCTCGCGCGCGAATCCTCGCCCTCGAACAGCGTGCGTCGCATTGCGGCGAATTGGCGGACTGCGAGTTCGACTTTCTGTACTGCCCATCGAGACGGCTGATGGCCATTGGCTACAACGTCAGCGAGCGACATCGCGACGCGAGCTTTTACGATCTCCTCGCGTCGGAAGCGCGGCTCGCCAGTTACATCGCGATCGCTCAGGGACAATTGGGACAGGAACACTGGTTCGCACTGGGGCGACTGCTCACCACCTCGAATGGCCAGCAATCGCTGCTGTCGTGGAGCGGTTCGATGTTCGAGTACCTGATGCCGCTGCTCGTCATGCCCACTTACGAAAACACACTGCTCCATCAAACGTATCAAGCGGTCATCGACCGGCAGATTCAATATGGCCGCCAACGCGGCATTCCGTGGGGTGTTTCGGAGTCGGGATACAACGCCACGGACACTCATTTGAACTACCAGTACCGCGCGTTTGGTGTTCCCGGCTTGGGCTTCAAGCGGGGACTGGCCGACGATCTCGTGATCGCACCGTATGCGACGGCGATGGCTTTGATGGTCGCGTGCGACAGAGCTTGCGCGAACTTGCAGGTCATGGCGACACGCGGCTTCCTCGGAGAATATGGGTTCTACGAGGCGGTCGATTACACGTCGTCCAGACTCTCGCGCGGGCAGCCGCACGCCGTCATCCGCTCGTATATGGCGCACCATCAGGGAATGAGTTTTCTCTCGTTCGCCTACTTGCTGCTGAACCGCCCGATGCAGCAGCGGTTCGAGTCTGATCGCAATTTTCAGGCGATCGACCTGTTGTTGCAGGAACGGATTCCGAAGGTCGCGCCGTTCTATCCGCACGCGACGGAAGCCTCCGAGAATCACCAGTCGGTCGATGAACGAGACGCCCTGATCCGCGTCTTCACCTCGCCGCAAACGCCGGTCCCCGAAGTCCATCTCCTGTCGAATGGTCGCTACCACGTCATGGTGACGAACGCGGGCGGTGGTTACAGCCAGTGGAAGGGACTTGCGGTGACGCGTTGGCGCGAGGACGCCACGCGCGACAACGCGGGCAACTTCTGTTACGTCCGCGACGTGGCCAGTGGCGACGTGTGGTCCACCACTCACCAACCGTCATTGAAACTCTCGAAGAAGTATGAAGCGATCTTTTCGCAGGCGCGGGCTGAGTTCCGGCGACGCGACGGTGACATCAAGATGCACACGGAGATTGCCGTCTCGCCCGAAGACGACATCGAAATCCGTCGCAGCACGATCACGAATCGCTCGAAGGTTGCTCGCACGATCGAACTGACCAGCTATGCCGAAGTGGTCCTCGCTCCAACCGCGGCCGACGCCACGCATCCGGCCTTTTCTAATCTATTTGTGCAGACGGAAATCGTCGAACACCGACACGTGATCCTCTGCACGCGACGGCCCCGTTCGCACAAGGAACATCCGCCGTGGATGCTGCACCTGATGGCCGTGCGCGGCAGTGCGGCGGGTGAGATGTCGTTTGAAACGGATCGCCTGAAGTTTCTTGGGCGAGGCCGCACGGTAGCCGATCCGGCCGCGATGGGTACCCCCGGCAAGCTGTCGAACACCGCCGGTTCAGTCCTCGACCCGATCGTCTCGATCCGTTACTCCCTGACGCTGGCTCCAGATGAAACCGTCATCGTGGACCTCGTCACCGGCATGGCCGAGACGCGCGAGGCGTCACTGGTGCTGATCGACAAATACCACGACCGGCATCTGGCCGATCGCGTCTTCGATATGGCATGGACTCACGGGCAAGTCGATCTGCGCCAGCTCAATGCCACCGAAGCCGACGCTCAGCTTTACGGACGGCTCGCCAGCTCGATCGTCTATGCCAACGCGGCGCGACGAGCGAACCCGGCGATCCTGGCGAAGAACACGCGCGGGCAGTCGGGACTCTGGGGACACGGCATCTCCGGTGACTTGCCGATCGTCCTGCTGCGGATCAGCGACGCCGAAAAGATTGACCTCGTCCGACAACTCATCCAAGCGCACGCCTACTGGCGACTGAAGGGACTGGCGGTCGATCTGGTCATCTGGAACGAAGACCATTCCGGCTATCGCCAGATGTTGCAGGACTCGATGATCGGACTGATCTCGGCGGGGACGGAGGCTCAGACGCTCGATCGACCGGGTGGCATCTTCGTTCGTCGGGCCGAGCAGATGTCGGACGAAGACCGCGTGCTGCTGCAAACGGTGGCGCGCGCAATCATCGTCGATTCGGACGGAACGTTGGCCGACCAGGTCGAACGGCGGCTGCGCACGGACATCAAAATTCCCGAGCTGATCCCGATCCGCCTGCGTCGCACGGATGTCGTCCCGGACAGAGAAGTGGTTCGACAAGACCTCAAGTTTTTCAACGGCCTCGGTGGCTTCACGCCCGACGGGCACGAGTACGTGATCCGCATGGCACCGGGCCAAGTCACCCCCGCGCCGTGGGTGAATGTGCTGGCGAACAAGTATTTCGGAACGGTCGTCACCGAAGGAGGCGGAGCTTACACGTGGTGCGAGAACGCCCACGAGTTCCGGCTCACCCCGTGGTACAACGACCCCGTCAGCGATTCCAGCGGCGAAGCGTTTTATCTGCGCGACGAAGAGAGCGGCCAGTACTGGTCGCCGACGCCCCGACCGGCTCGCGGCAACATGCCTTATGTCTGCCGACACGGCTTCGGATACAGCGTGTTCGAATACACGGAGAGCGGCATCACCTCTGAGTTGTGGATTTATGTGGCGATGGACGCGCCGGTGAAATTCGCCGTGCTGAAGATCAAGAATAACTCCGGCCGCTCGCGACGCCTGGCGGCCACCGCCTACTACGAATGGGTCTTGGGCGAGATGCGATCGAAGTCGCTGATGCACGTCGTTACGGAAGTCGATCCGAAAAGCGGAGCCGTGCTGGCACGCAACCCCTTCAGCACCGAGTTCCCCGAGCGTATCGCCTTCGTTGATGTCCACGACTCCAACCGCAGCGTGACGGGGGATCGAGCGGAGTTCCTCGGTCGCAACGGCACGCTGGCCAAGCCGGCGGCGATGTCGCGGACACGTCTGTCGGGCAAAGTCGGCGCGGGCCTCGATCCCTGCGCGGCACTTCAAGTTCCGTTCGATCTCGCCGACGGACGCGAGCGTGAGATCGTCTTCACGCTGGGATTGGGCCGCGATATCGACGATGTGCGCGAACTGGTTCAACGCTTTCGAGGGACGGAGAACGCGCGTCGCGCGCTGGAAGGTGTGTGGGGATTCTGGAACCGATCGCTCGGTGCGGTTCACGTCGAGACACCCGATCCGGCTGTCGATCTGATGGCCAACGGTTGGCTGC
Source organism: Schlesneria sp. (assembly GCA_043757695.1). Taxonomy (GTDB): domain Bacteria; phylum Planctomycetota; class Planctomycetia; order Planctomycetales; family Planctomycetaceae; genus Schlesneria. The sequence continues at coordinate 1,593 of JAYVOX010000551.1, read as the reverse complement.
TCTATCAAACGTTGTCGTGTCGATTCTGGGGACGCACTGGCTACTACCAATCGGGCGGCGCGTTCGGTTTTCGCGACCAGTTGCAGGATGTCTCGGCCCTCTTGCACACCGAACCGCGACTCATTCGCGAGCACCTGCTGCTCTGTGCGGCTCATCAGTTTCCGCAGGGGGACGTGCAGCATTGGTGGCATCCGCCAGTCGGTCGCGGCGTGCGCACTCACTTCACCGACGACTTCCTCTGGCTCCCGCTCGTGACCTGCCGATACGTCACCGGGACCGGCGATACAGGCATCTTGAACGAACCTGTGCCGTTCATTGAGGGCCGCACGGTCAACCCGGAGGAAGACGCCTATTACGATCTGCCACTGCGGTCGGACGAGTCGGCCACGCTGTATGACCACTGCGTGCGAGCCATCACCAACGGCTTGAAGTTCGGTTCACACGGCCTGCCTCTGATCGGCTGCGGCGACTGGAACGACGGCATGAATCTCGTCGGTGAAGAGGGCCGAGGCGAAAGCGTCTGGTTGGCCTTCTTTCTCTATGAGATTCTGCAAAAGTTCTCGGTGGTGGCACGTGCGCGCGGCGATCAGGCGTTTGCAGAACGCTGCCAGATGGAGGCCGCTCGCCTGCGTGAGAACATCGAACAGAATGCGTGGGACGGCGAGTGGTATCGTCGCGCGTACTTCGACAATGGCGAACCGCTTGGTGCCGCCAGCAACAGCGAATGTCAGATCGACTCGCTGCCACAGAGTTGGTCGATTCTGTCGGGAGCGGGCGATCCCGAACGATCACGCATCGCGATGGAGGCAGTCGATCGCCGCCTCGTCCGCCGAGACAGTTCGCTGATTCAGCTCTTCGATCCCCCGTTCGATAAATCGGAACTCGACCCCGGATATATCAAGGGCTATGTCCCCGGCGTGCGAGAGAACGGTGGACAATATACTCACGCCGCCATTTGGACCGTCATGGCCTTCGCCGAGATGGGCGACCACCGCCGCGCGTGGGAATTGTTCTCGATGATCAACCCGATCAATCACGGTTCGACGCCACAACAAATCGCCACGTACAAGGTTGAGCCATACGTCGTCGCCGCCGATGTCTACGCCGTCGCACCACACACCGGGCGCGGCGGCTGGACTTGGTACACCGGCTCTTCAAGTTGGATGTACCGGCTCACTCTCGAATCGCTCCTCGGCGTCCATCTCGAAGTGGACAAGCTCCGCCTCACGCCGTGCCTGCCCGCCGAATGGAAGTCGTTCAAGCTGCACTACCGCTATCGAGAAACCCTTTATCACATCACCGTTCTGCAACCTCAGTCAAGCAGCACCGTGAAGCGAGTCACCGTCGATGGCCTCGTTCAAGCAGACACATTCATCCCACTCCGAGACGACTACCAAGAGCATCAGGTTGAAGTGGAGTTGGGATGAACGACCGTTCTGAATGGTTATACTTGGACCTTTGCAAACTTCGATTTGGCCTTGGAGAAATAGGGAATTTGGCGTCAAATCGGTTGGTTTGTTGACGGCGCACGGCGATCAAGGAGGGTCGAGTCATGCCGGGGATCGTGGACTTTCCACAGGTGGTTCAAGAGGC
>JAYVOX010000550.1:0-16928 GCA_043757695.1 Schlesneria sp. | reverse complement strand
TTCACGTGTCGGGTTTCAGTCAGTCGATCGCGCGGCGGGTGGTCGAGCATCGTGAGCAAAGCGGCCGGTTCCAAAATCGGAAGCAGTTGCTCGACGTGACGGGTGTCGGGCGCGCCACGTTCACTCAAGCTGCGGGATTTTTGAAGCTCGATGGTGACGAGCCACTCGACAACACGTGGATTCACCCCGAGAGTTACGAAGTCGCCCGGATGTTGCTCGCGCGGTGCGGTCTCACGCCCGACCTGCTGCGACCCGGTGCCGATCAGTCTCTGTTGCGAGAGCGTTTGACGGCGATCCCCGTCCCGCAATTGGCGGAGGAGTTGTCGGTCGGCGTTCCGACTTTGACCGACATCGTCGATGCGTTGCTCCGTCCCGGTCGAGACCCGCGTGCCGATCTTCCGCTGCCGATCTTTCGCAAGGGAGTGTTGTCGCTCGACGACATCGAAGTCGGCATGGAGTTACAGGGAACGGTCCTGAACGTGGTCGATTTCGGTGCGTTCGTCGATGTCGGATTGAAGGACACCGCGCTGATTCACATCAGTCAGCTCGGCTCGCATTTCGTCCGTTCGCCGCGCGATGTTGTCGCGATTGGGGATGTCGTGACAGCGTGGGTGTTGAGTGTCGATCGCGAACGGAAGCGTGTTGGTCTGACGCTGATCGCTCCCGACTCCGCCGATGGTCCCGCGAAGAAATCGACTCGCGGTGCGACCACCACGACCTCGACGCGCCCCAATCTGCTGGCAGCGCCATCGTCTCCCGTCGCGGCAGCGCAGCCGAAGAAGCGGATTGAAGAGCCGAGTTCCGGCGGACCACCGCCACCTCACACCGGCGGCACGCTGCGCGGCTTCGATGAGCTGAAGCAGGCTTGGCAGAACCGCCCGCAGTGAGCATCGTCGTGATGAGAAAGCGCGGCGTAGGAGTGGCACTTCTTGCCCGCCTGGCATGGACGCTGAAAGCGGCTGGAACAAAGCCAGACGGGCAAGAGTGCCCCTCCTGCCAGCGTTGTCTGTGAGGGATGACCGCGTGAGGTCTCGTTCAAAATCCCGCCGGAGCGGCCTCTGCCCCCGCGATGCTGTGTGCGCCGATCCAAACATCGTGGTCGATGGAGGAGGAGACAAACCTCGCGGCACCGCTGCCGAGCAGGATGTTGACGCCCTGCGCGTGACGGCTGCGCGCCCCCGCGAATGCGGTAAATCGCCTCGAATCGAAGCTGCATGGCAGGTCTGTCGAAGAGACGCAGGTCGCGGGGAAGGGCATTTGATCGCCTGAACCAGTACCGGGGACCGACGGGATGCGACCGTACTTGTCTTGGAATCCGTTCGGGGTGAATCGAGACATGTAATGACTGCCGCCGGGGATCGGCAGAAACCAAGCTCCCCGTCCATCGGAGCCTGTCCCGCTGACGACTTCGGCCACGAAGACGGTGTTGTCGAGTCCATCCGTCACTTCACCGAATGTCGCACTTTTTGCGCGGGCGAACGGGGCCGTGTGAAACGTCACGCCGGGATCATCCGCACCGTTTCCATCGAGGTCGGCAGATTGCTGCCACGTCGTGTTGCCCCAGTTGGCGGCGTAGTTGCCGCGTTCACACGCGACGACAGGAATGCCGATGTTCATCGAGACGATCGCGTTGACATCGTAGTCGTAGGTTCGGCGCTGATCGCTGGGGCAGCGCAGCACGCCGACGGATCGCTGCAGGAACGCCGCGTTGGCATTGAGTCCGGTCATCAAGCGGGGCGGTCGCAGATCGACGTGACCGAAGACGCCGGCGTTCGAGTCGTAGTCCCGCCACGCGGCGGTCTCTTCGAGAAACGGCAACAGCGGAACGCTCCAGGGCGTCTCGGGCGTGGATTGCTTCGGATCGAAGTAGCCGCTCGACGTGAACAGGACGAACAGCCCGAGCCTCACCGAGGGAAACCGCGTGATCGCCCCCGGCGGCAACGCCTGATGAGCGTCGTGATAGTTGTGCAGCGCGATTCCCAATTGCTTGAGATTGTTCAAACAACTCATCCGCCGCGCCGATTCCCGCGCCGACTGGATCGCAGGCACAAGCAGCGCCAGCAACAAGCCGATCACCGCCAGAGACACCAGCAGTTCGATCAGCGTGAACCCACGCGGACGCAACGACATCATCGCTCCTCGCTGTTGGATCGTGCCCATGAACGTGTGGCGGCGACAAACAGCATCAACATCAAGAAGACGAAGAATCCGGCTTCACCAATTCGCGAGTACAGACTGGACCGACCATCCAGAGGTACGGAGTCAATCGCAAGCTCGAATTTAGAGAGCCTGCGTACGGGTCGAACTCGGCCGCAGCCGTCGATCAATCCGGAAATGCCTTGTTGAACACAGCGAATGACCGGACGACGCGACTCGACAGCTCGCAGTTGTGCACATGCCATCAACAAATGTTGAATCCGACCCGTCGCATCAAACCGTTCGCAGCCACACACCACCAGGATGTCGGGCGGCACCGGTTCGTTCAGCAGTGATCGGCTCCACTCCGGAAAGCAAGCGTCATGGCAGATGCCTGTGCCGATGGTCGCCTTTCCACCGGGGAGCTGGCAGACGGTGTTCGAGTCACCCGGAGCAAGCCAACCGTCACCTGGAGTGTGCCACATGGGTAACCATGACCGAATGGGCAAGGGGGATTCCGCATCGGGTGTCAAGTGTTGTTTGTCATAGCTGGCAATCAGTCCTTGCTCTGCGGAGACGAGCAGCAGTGAGTTGTACAAACGCGGAGTCGGGAATTCGTTGAACCTCCGGCATCCGATGAGGATCGGGGAGCCGCGTTGTGACGCCTCCGATTGGAATGCGACCGGTGCGGAGTTGGCGTCATACGTCGCAGTCGAACTCGAATCCTCGGGAAAAACCCATAACGCAGGGACGAACGGAGAGGGTTCATCTGCGTTCCCCGTGATCGTGTACGCAGTTGCCAGACCAATCGGCGGCCCGGGGTGGGTGGTGAATTCCGACCTCCATACGCCGTACACAATGGCGGCCGACAGTTGCATGGCTCCGAGCAGGAACAACCGTTTCCGGTGTCGCGCCCCGCAGGGTGGCTCGTCGGCGTTGAACACGAATCCATCAACGACGACGCCGTTGGCCGTGGCGACAAACCAGGTCACGAGGAATGTTCCGCCGAGATCGGCCACTTGCACGAACGGCGACATTTCGACTTGTGTGAGTGCCAGTTGGACGAGGGCACTGTTGCCGCCGAAGCCCCATCGCAGCACTTGATCCAGATTGAATTCATGGAGAGCAAACACGATGGGCAGGCACAATTGGCCGGGACAGCTTCTCGCGAAGAGCCAGCGGAGCAGCAGGCTGTGGATCGCCACACTTGCCGAACAGCCGCCGCTCAGTGCAACCCACGCCACGAGGTGCGTGCCTGAACAGTTCCACGCGGTATCAGCACCCGTTGTCCGCATCCAGTCCAGCAGCGGCGCGTAAAAACAGATCCCGAATATCGCTCCGTGGCAGAGGCTCTCTCGCCAATTGTCTGAATGTCGGACGGCGATCGCCCATGGAGCCAAGGAGAACAACGCCACCCACCCACAATGCCAGGGGGACATCGCCAACAACAGGCCCATCGCGCTTAGCAATGAGCAGCCCGCTCGCCGTGTGGCCAATGTTATTTTCTCCCGGAGTGACCGCGATCCCCGGATGGCGCGGACGAGTCATCGGAACGCACGATTCCCGAAACGGGCAACCGCAACGCCGGCATGGCGGCGCTGGAAAAATGAATCGTGATCTCGGCACGGAATCGTCCCGGCGTCGCGGGGGCGGTCCCCGTGATTTCGATGTTGCCCTTGTCGTCCATCCTCGCCACCACTCGCTCATCGCTGGATTGAACGGACTTTACGGATACCGCCGCGTCGGGTGCAGAGCGACACGGGACAACTTGCCGCCACGGCATTCCCGGCTTGAGAACCCCCGCATAGACGTGACTCAGTTGCGGCGTCAACGGAAGTCGTTGGCTGACCAGAATGGGGAGTTCGTTCGTCGTGCCATCGCTCCAGACGAGCTGAAGCATTGACCGGCGCGGTGCATCACCTGCGGGTAGCCGCCCGCGCAGCGCGATTCTGTTCGTATCGACCGCCAATTCGTAGTGATTCTTGACGTTCGTCGTAACCACTTCCGTTGAACGAACCGCCTCGCCGATCTCAAATTCTGCGGAGAGACTGGCGGCACGGTCCAACAAAACCGGAGCATCCATGACGGCGCGGCGGTGTATGACCACAATCTCTCCGACAGGCAGTTGCTTCGGTGCCGTCTCCAACCGGAGCTCCGCAATCGTCGGCTGTGGTCCGGGCACGAACTCATATCGTACCGCGACGGTCAGCGGTTCGGCGGATGCCGGCTCGGTGCTAATTCGGATCAACTGTGTCAGCGGTTGACCAATCACGTCACGACGAACCTGGACCGTGAATGAATGTTCTGAACCCGCCAACAGCGTCTGTCCGACCAGGGAATCACTGGCGCTGGTACATCCGCAGGACGTGGAAATCTTCGCGATCTTAACGGGTCCGCGATCCCAAACTCGGAAGGTGAACTCGTGCGACGCGGTGTTCCGTTGCCGAATTCGCCCCAACTGAGCGACGTGCTGATCGAAGGCCAGGCAGGGAACGCCGCCGACGGTTGGTGCCGATTTCCCGCAGCCGCCACCGGTCAGAAGCAGCAGGGCGATCAGGCACGTTGGCACGGAAGTGCGCCGCCGAACCGCAGACCCGACTCCGGGAGCCAGCAGCCAGAGTCCGACAACCATCAAACCCAACGCGGTCGCGACGGGAACACGAAAATAATCAACGCCTGTTCGCTCGATGACTGCTTCACCATCCCACGCGGCGATCAGCTCTTCCATCGGTATCAGAAGTGTGGGATCGGCATGGTTGCTCATCCAATCCAGGACGATGGCCTCATTCCCGTTTCGACCAACGAACAACACGAAATGCCCGTTTGCATTCGACGGATTTCGCGGCCAGCGTCCCGCGCCGAAATACAGGATTGCCGGCCGATTCCGGCGGCGCAAGTCTGCCGGTTGAATCTTGACTGCCACCGTGGCGATTCCGAATGCGTCGAGAACCCGCCGGACATCTCGCATGGAAAGGCTGTAGGCATCGACCCCCGGACACTCCGCCTCAACTCTCTCCACGACATCCGCCACCGTCGGATGATGGTCGCAGGCCCGCAGAAGCGAATACGCCGACATGATCCCGCATGCCGGAAGGCGTTCCGGCGCGGCGGACACTGCCGGTGTTGAGCAGGCGAGCAGCACCATCCAGCAAAACGGCATCGCAGACTCCACCAAGCGAAAGCCCAAAACGCCGCTGCGGCATTGTCAGGCGCATTGTTCCGTCAATCACGCGCGTCGCCGACGTAACCACCAGCCGCCGAGAAGGACGGCACCGGCGGCGAAGACACCGCCCAACCAATATCGCCACGAGGCGGACGTCGATCGGCGCTGCTTCAATGCGCCCGTGACGACTCGCTCAGCAAATCCCTCTCGAGCTCCGGTGACCATGATGTCATTGGTCGGGTGATTCAAGAACACCGTCCCCTCCGGAAATGACAGCGCAAACATCGCTTCCGGCATCGCCTTGTTGACCTCGGTTCGCAGTGTCACCTTTGTAATCATCCCGACAATGGTCGGCGGGTCGTACTGATCCGGCCGCATGTTCAGCGGCGGATTTTCCATCGGACCGGCGATATACCCTTCGATCTCCATCCCCGCAGGGATGAACACACCATCGGTCGTCTCGACGATCGAGACCTGCGTCACCACCGTTTGGAAGAGCTTTGGATCAATCGAGGAGGTGGCGAATGTCTTTCGGAAGTAGTCCGAATCACATCCCACCAGGAATCGTTCGACCCGGAGTGGCAGACAGGCTCTCTCGGGATCGATCCAAGCTCGAACGACCCAGTCCAGCGCGGGTCCACCCGGTGTGATGGACGGCTCTTCCCGCGGCCGATGTTGAGCGACCAAGACCGTGGAAACGTCGCCGAGTTTCTGGTGTTCGACAACGACGGTTTCGAGATTCGCCCCCGGTTGAAACAGCAAGTCAAAGGGGTGCGTCGGCAACTGCATTTGCGATGTCGGAAGAAACAGAGGCGGTGCCTTAGGGTTGGGCAGCCCGACTGATTTCCACGAATTGAAGACACCGGCGGTCCAGTAGCCATCGGGCGCTCTTGCACCGTCCCAGCGTCGGAATTCACCCTTCGTTGCGGGGCCGAAAGAAGCCACGAACGTTCGCGCGAAATCGCCGGTCAAGGACTCGCGCGTGAGTTCGGTTTGGGGAAACTTCAGCGAACGGTGAATCTTGTTCCACGGCGGTGGCACGCCATCCAGATACTGCCGCCGAATCTGAATGTTTTGCCGATCCGTCCAAAAGTCCTCCACGGAAAACTGAAGTCGTTCGTCCGCAAATGTCGCCTCCAACTGATCGGCCCGCTTCAGGGCATCGGCCTTCTCGACCGCCGGAGCATCGTGGTGGGCCGCGATGTTGCGGCGAATATTTTTGGCATGCACCTTGTCCGCCGCCATGGCCACTGCTGATCGCCGGTTCACGCTTTCTGAAGTGACCCGCAGCGTCGTGGCTCGCAGCGCATTCTGACGATATGCCGCGACGATTTCGTCGCCCGTCAGAGACTCGTCAGCTCCAATCGCCAATGCAATGCAGACGATAGCAATCGACACGATTCAACCCTCCTCCGCTGAAGCGGCCGACCCACCGGAGGATCGCCCCGAGCGGCCGCGCCGATCTGAGAATCGGAAATCACATTCACATGGTCCAACTGGCAACGTCAGAAATGCCGGACTGTCACCAATGCCGCGACCGCCGCCCGGAGGTGCCAACACGTTCGGGCGGCGGCTCAATAGCACGGCGGACAATGCGCAGATCCCCGGTCAGCTGCAAGTCTGACAGCCGGCTGAGGCAGCGCCGGTGCCGTCGCATGTATCCATAACGGTCGGATTGCCGTCTGCATCCTTGCAGTACCAAATCTTGATTTGATTCACCGTCTTCGAACCAATGTTTGTCGTTGGCAGGTTTGTTTTGGTTGCTGCGCCGCCACACGCGGCCCCGCCGCTTCCTGCAACACAGGTGCCGGGCTTGTTCGGTGTGCAGAAATTCATCCCGCCGAACGCCGCACAGCCATCGGCACCACCACTGCAACTGCAGTAGTATGTGTCGAGCCAGCTTGACCATGTCGGCTCGCAATTCGGCGCCATACAGGGATAGCAACTGGTGTATCCGTCGCAGATCGATCCGCCCCCGGTGAGCGACATCTCATGATTCAGTGACATCCGGTTTCCCGGTGGCATCATTGTCAACACAGCCATTGAACTTAAAACACAGACGATTCCGAGAAACGGTCGCAAAGCATGCCCGTACATAATCATCTCCTTCGAACACAGACCTGTTTGGGGGGGAGGCCGAAACAATGTACTCAGTGTGCTTGTCATGCACGCAGGAAGGAACACGTTCCGGTGACGGGCGGAAGACTATCCTCTCTCTCGCAACTGACGTACCCGCAGATTCTGATGAATTGAAGCCGCATGGTGCCGCGCTTTGGCTGGTTCCGAGTGCACGCGCGATGGTCTGCATCGACAGGCGCGAGTTCATGGAGAAGCATTCGGTTGCGCGTCTGATTCAGTGCCTCGCTGCGATACGTCGGTCATGATCGGAGGCGCGTTGGCGAAGCCCGCGCGGCCTCGATAACGACGGTCTTCGGTGGACTACGGGTTTCTCGGCCAGTCCCGCACGTATGGTCCCGATGCGGTCACTGAGGGTGTTCGCCCAACCAGTTTCTACTGCGCCTTCACCCCCACGATCTGCACCGCATCGACGCTGACATACCCGTCGGCGTTGGAGCTGATGACGATTCGGGCTTGCTCGATTGGTTTCTATACAAGTCCCGGAGGGACGACCTCGTCAAGCCGGGAGTGACAACCCCCGGTGGCGTTGATGAATCGAAACCCCGCCCAGGAAGGGCGATCTGAACTGGCATCACCCGATCAAACAGATCGCCCTTCCTGGATTGGCGTCTCTCACCTTTCCAGACCTTGGGGCGATCACCTTAGCAGCCTGTTGAACAACCCCACCGGGCTTGGGGACTGTTGATTTAATCGTTTAGCCGCAAGCCGAAGTCGTGCGCGGAGGCGCAAGTCGTGATGCCACGTCACGCGCACGCCTTCGGCTTGCGGTTATACCTCGCGCGGGCTGAAGTGAGATGTAGCCGCATCTCGCCAGAGTGCGGGCGGAACGCTCAAACAGCCCACGTTCTGGCGAAACGTGGCTACATTCAAATGTCTCACTTTGGGCCGTGCGAAGTATAAACGAGTCGATTGCCATTAAACCGACAGCCCCCTTGCCCCGGTGGCTCGCGGGTCTTTGCACTCTTCAAAATCACCCTGACATTCAGTAGTGCAAAGACCTAATTCCACCGGGACAAGCCCGGTGGGGAGGTTTTTCAACGAGCTACTAGGCTTTACTCGGTCGCCACTCCGTGGCTGCATGGACTATTGACTTGTGTCGATGCCAACAGGCAAGGCGACTTATTATCGAGTGGCGGCCTTAAACTTCACGCGGTGAAACGAATCGATGGCCTTATTTCTGGCCGCGCGAGGTATAAAACGACAGTCTCCTTGGAAGCGGACTGCACCCGGCGGTCACTCGCGTACAAACACAGCAGCCGGCATGAGTCGCACGTCGCGGAGGATTGGGCGGAAGGACATCAGGGCCAGCACGTCGCGTTCGAGGTCGATCCCCGGCGCGACTTCGATTAACTCGATGCCGTCCTTGGTCAGACGAAAGACGGCGCGCTCGGTGACGTAGAGGACATCCTGCTGCTTCTGTCGCGCGATCTCGCCGCTGAACGAGACCTGTTCCACTTGATCGACGAACTTGCGGATGCGGCCCTCGCGGCGAATGATCAGTCGGCCGCTGTTCACTTCGACTTCGAGGCCCTCCGACGTGAAGGTGCCGCAGAAGACGAGCCGCCTCGCGTTCTGGCTGATGTTCACGAACCCGCCAACTCCCGCCAGCCGCGATCCAAACCGCGAGACGTTGACGTTCCCGAAGCGGTCTATCTGCGCCGCTCCCAACGCGGCGAAGTCCAATCCACCGCCGTCATAGAAGTCGAACTGAGCCGGTTGATCGATGATGGCCTGCGGGTGAACGGACGCTCCAAAACTGAGACCACCCGCCGGCATCCCACCAATCGGCCCACTCTCGACGGTTAGCGTCGCGTCTTCGAGCAAACCCCGCTCTGCCGCGATCCGCGCGATCCCCTCGGGCATCCCAATCCCCAAGTTGACGATCGCGCCCGATTGCAGTTCGTCACACGCCCTCGCCGCGATAATGCGTCGTTCGTCGAGCGGCATTGGTTCACGCACCAACCCTGTTCTCGCAACGGCCTCTCTTGTCCCCTCTCCCCCGTCTTCGGGGGAGAGGGTTAGGGTGAGGGGGCCTTCTGAATGCGGAATACGACGACCGGCCACAACAGATCGCGCCGTGTAGTACGACACGTTCTCTGCCTCGCCAAACGTCAGATCGTGTTCGCCCTCGCGCGAGACGACCACGCGATCAACCAACACACCCGGCACGCGGACTCGATTGGGTGGAGCCGGTTCGTCGAGCAATCGCTTGACCTGCGCGATGACCTTGCCGCCGCAGTTGTGTACGGCCTGTGCGATCGCCAGCACTTCGCCCAGCACGGCCTCTTCGTCCATCACGAGATTGCCGAACGGATCGGCGGCCGTCGCACGAATGAGACCGATGTGAATGGGAAACGCCTTGTAGAGCAGCCACGTCTTGCCAAGCAATTCGACCCGTTCAATGAGGCTTTCCGGTGAAACCTCATTCATCCGACCGCCTCGTTCGGCCGGATCGATGAAAGTGCCGAGTCCAACGTGAGTGAGGCAACCTGGCCGTCCCGCTGCGATGTCGCGGAGCAATTGGCAGATCACGCCCTGAGGAAAACAGTAGGCTTCGATTTTGTTCTCGATCGCCAGCCGACCGAGCATCGGGAGCATCCCCCAATGCCCGCCGATGACTCGCCGCAAAAGGCCCTCGTGGCCGAAGTGATTCAAGCCTCGCGTCTTCGCGTCTCCCTGTCCGGCCGCATAGACGAGCGTCAACCGGCGCGGATGCCCTTCGCTCAGGAAGCGGCGTTCGACCGCCATCGACAGCCCCTCGGGATGAGCCGCCCCCACGAAGCCGCCGCTGACGACGGTCATGCCATCCTCGATCAACGCCACCGCTTCATCGGCAGAACTAAGCAACGATGTCAGACGAGTACGACTCACCAGACCTGTCTCCCCCTTCGCATCTTCCTTCATCCCAGCCAACCGCCGTTCGCGTGCAGTGTCTGTCCGGTGAGGTAGCTCGCCAAGTCGCTGCACAGGAACACGATCACGTTTGAGATTTCTTCCGGCTCACCGAACCGACCGAGTGGGATGTCCTTGAGCATCTCGGTCTGAACCTCCGCCGGAATCGTCTGGCCCATCTCGGTGAGAACGACGCCCGGCGCGACGGCGTTCACCGTGATGCGCCGCCGCGCGAGTTCTTTACTCAGCACCTTCGTGATCGCGATGACTCCCGCTTTGGCCGCCGAGTAGTTCACCTGCCCGTAGAACCCGACGACTCCCGAGATCGACGCCATGTTGACGATCCGTCCACAGTCGGCCATCCGTTCGGCGGCGGCTCGACAGACGTGAAAGACCCCGGTGAGATTCGTGTCGATCACGTCCTGCCACTCGTTGTCAGACATCTTCTTCAGCGTGCGGTCTCGGATGATGGCTGCGTTGTTCACGACGATGTCCAGTCGCCCGGTACGCGCGACCACCTCGTCGCACATCCGCGAGACATCGGCCACGTCGCGCACATCGCCACCGACTGCAAAGGCTTGTTCACCCAACTCGGCCACGACTTCCTCAGCATGTTCGCGATTGGAGCCTGGCGGATCGGGAAAGTAGTTCACCGCGACGGTCGCTCCCGCCGCGTGCAGCCGCATCGCCGTGCAGCGCCCCAAACCTTGACTACCGCCGGTTACGAGTGCCGTCTTGCCGGAGAGGTCGATGATGAGCATGTCTCTGGTTTCGTTGGAAAGAGAACGATAAGGGAGCCGGGTAGTTTGCATTCTTGCCATTACACCGAAGGGCGTTGATTCCACGGTTGCTCAATGTCACTGAATGACCTCTCGACCGCAATCTCGATGAAATCAACGGCGTCTTTATAGCCAAGCCAAACGATGACCCATTCGGCAATATCAACTGCATCCCAAGCTCGTTGTTGAGTCCTCAGTTCCCGGGTTCGTTGGACGACATCGTGAATCGCTTCATTGATCCAGTACATCGCATTGCGAGCCTCCTCTTCGGACAACTTCCCGTTAGGCGTCCGGTCGTCCGCCGCGATACGCACTGCAATCGTCAAGTTGTGTGCGAGAAGTTCGAGAAACGAAAGTCCCTCTTCGGGCGTGAATTTCAAAAGCCCGGATCGCACCCATCGGACTGTCGCTTCGGCGACTGAATGTCTCGGCATCACACCAAAATCTCCTGCACCACATTTCCATGCACGTCGGTCAGCCGATAGTCGCGACCCTCGTGGTGCCATTCAAATTGCGGTTCTATGTTTACGCGGTTTTGTCTGCTGTGTCGCGACGACGGAGGGTTTGAGCATACGCATCGTGGCTTGAAAGTCACAAAAGTTGAAGGCGGATGCCTTGCCTGTGAATCCTGCTGGCAACTTCAGGAAGATTCGTTAGCTCGAACTGCCGAAAGCACAGTGACTTGAATTGACAGAACATTGGCGTTCGATATCATCTCGCCGACTCTTGGGGTGGCCTCGATACAGTGTGTTGGCCGTCTCGGTTTGTGGGAAGCAGTCGTGTTTCAGCGGATGATCCGCAGGTGAGTGCTTCCCGCAGTGATTGTCTTCAGGCGATTCTCTTGTCAGACTCCGATGGCGTGAATGTGCACCCGGATGCTCCGCCGCAGTGATCTCGCGAGTCCTCTTCGTTGAATCGGTCGCTCTCTCATTAGAAGAGTGTCCGATTGGCTTGCGGAGATGGCGATTACGCGAAAGCTGCCAACGCGGTGAACACTCAGACCGTGCTGATCCCCCGTGAGTCCGTCTCTGAGAGTCGCCGCGTTTTGTCTGCGGTCGCGTGAATTGGGTTCCGATGCAGGGAGGCTGTCAATCGGGTCAATCCGCGTGTTTGGTCGTTAATGAAGCGCGTTGGCGAAGGTCTGGTGAGCGACCACATGGTCAGTGACACGCAGTTCCGTTTCCCTCGTATCGCGTGTTCTCGAAGAGTTTCCTTGAGTCCAGTTGCAGACTGGATCTCGTGTGTGATACGGCGGGTTGTCTGGCTTCCTTTGCCATGAAGTGATTGCAGTCATCTAAATCTTCGTTTGCGACGACTTGCGTTTTCTGCGGGGCTTCGAGTTGGGATGAATTTGCGTGGAGCTTCGTGGGTGACGGAACCGGTTGTTGGTTCTTCGTTCGCCATTCTTGGTTGGTTCACGGGCGGTGAACTCACGACGTTCGCGGTTGCGGCGCAGGCTCCAAAATTGGAATGCGACCCAGTGGAAGCGGTTTGTTTTCCACTGAGGACGGGTGTTTCCGAATCTAGTGGATGAAGTTGTTCAGTGAAGTCAGGGGATGTTCTGACGGCATTCTCTGAAGAGGCCGCTGTCGCCCGGTGATCGGGCGATAGTACATTTTCTACAAGGGCGGCAGTTTCCGCTCACTTAGTTTTTCCATGGGGAAGGTTTGTATGACAGAGATGGAACCCGGTGCTCCGAAGCGAACAGTTCGCCCTCGTCGATCCAAGACTCAGATCATTGATCAGGTCGAATCGGGAGGAGTGATGGAGACGGGCATGGCTGAGAAGGAACCTCTCAAGCCGGTGATTGAGGATGTGTTTGAAGAGATCGCAGCGGCTCGGGCCGAGCTTGAGAAATCGCCGCCGACAGAACGCGAGATGGACTTCGAGGCAAGTGACTCGTCCAGTGGCTCTGTGGGGGGAGCGGAGCCGACCGGCGGTGGAGATGCGGCGACGGGCAACGGGGAGTTCGTGGGAGGCGATGACGCCAACCGCCGCCGTCGTCGTCGTCGAGGTCGTGGTCGTGGTGGGAACTTGCCGGGTGACAATAGCGGGTACGCGTCTCAGCCCGCTCCATCGCAAAACCAAAACCAGAATCATCAGCAGAATCAAAATCGGCCTCAGCGCGGCCGCAATACCAATGGACAGCCCGATCGCCGAATCGGTCAACAGGGAAATCAGCCAGGAAACCAGCGACGCTCTCACGGTGATGGAGGAGGCCAACGCGGCCCGAACCAAAATCAACGTCATCCATTCAATGAGCCACGCGGTGGCGAGCCACGCGGTCCTGAAGTTCTGATGCCGGTGCAAGGGACGCTGGAGTTGCATCCCAAGGGGTACGGTTTTCTACGCGACCCCAAGGCCGGATATGTCTCTCAGGATTCCGATGCGTTCGTGTCGGGATCACTCATTGAAAAATATGGGCTGCGCGAGGGGGTTCACGTCACCGGTGAGTTCGTTTCCGGCGGTCGCGGACAAGGGCCAAGACTCAGGTCTGTGCAGACGATTGAGGGACGGTTGCCCGAACATTATCAGACCGTCAAAAAGTTTGATGACCTCACGCCAATCAACCCGTTCCAGCAGATCAAGCTGGAGACGGGAACGAATCCGGTCACGATGCGTGTCATGGACTTGCTCACTCCGATCGGGAAGGGCCAGCGTGCGCTGCTGGTCGCGCCGCCTCGATCCGGCAAGACAATGTTGCTTCAGGAGATCGCTGACGCCGTCAGCAAAAATTATCCGGACATCTATCTGATCGTGTTGCTGATCGACGAACGTCCGGAAGAAGTGACGGAGATGCGTCGTCACGTGAACGGCGAGGTTGTGGCCTCATCACTCGACCGTGAAGTCGAGAACCATATCCGTGTGAGTCAGCTCGTGTTCGAGAAGGCCAAACGCATGGCCGAAGCGGGGCGCGATGTGTTCCTGTTGCTCGACAGCATCACTCGTACTGCCCGAGCGTTTAACAAGTGGACCAACACCGGACGAACGGGAACCGGGGGCCTGGATGTGAAGGCGATGGACATCCCCAAGAAGATGTTTGGGATGGCCCGTCAATTTGACGAGGGCGGTTCTCTGACCGTGGTCGGTACAGCGCTGATCGAGACCGGGGGTCGCATGGACGACGCGATCTTTCAGGAGTTCAAGGGGACCGGCAACATGGAAATGGTTCTCAGCCGTGAGTTGGCCGAACGTCGCATCTGGCCGGCGATCGACATTGGCAAGTCGGGGACTCGACGCGAAGAGAAGATTCTTTCGCCAGAAGTCCTCGATGGTGTCACGCTGTTGCGGCGCAGCTTGATCTCGCTGAGTCCCGTGGAAGGGATGGAGCAATTGATCAAGGCGCTGGCCAAGTTCCCCACGAACGCCGACTTTCTCGCTCACTTGACCCGCATCCGTTCGGTTCTTTGATCGCGGCGTGGACCCTCACGTGAGATTGCGACGGTGGGTGGCGGCTAGTTGAAGCCGCTCCATGACGGGGGCCTCACCGTGCAGGATCAGTACGAACACCGTCGATCCTTCCCGCCAGACGACCCACGTTCCGGCGGTGGTGTACCGGACTTCCGCTACTGAAAACGGACTCAGCGCGAGAGACGTGTACCAACTCGATTCGTGGAGTGGCAGCAGCCAGCCGGTCACTCTTGGGGATCGGCGATCCGCCTGATAGGTCAAGGGAAGCAGTTGCACGGTCAGCGTGTCACGGGGTGTGATGACCAATCTGTTGGAGAGTTCCAAGCCACGCACGGACTGCCACCCGATCGGTATGGCGCAGCGAGTTTCTGAGGGCGCGGAGACGAGCAAGTTCTGATCGAGTCCCGCCAATCGCCGTACATCGGCTTCGGTCACGACCGACTGATGCGGTGCCAACCAGGTCCACGCGGCGAGCAGCGTTACCGCCGCGCAGCCACTCAATAGTCGTCGTCGTCGTGCCCACATCTCAGTTGCGATCGTTCGAGTATTCGTGGCGACAGTGTGTGGCGCTGCGTCACTGGCGCGTTCAGCCTCCTGAGCATTGACCGCCACTTGCAGGCGCGTGGCCAGTCCGGCAGGGACGGGAATGTCTCCCATCGCGTGTGCCAAGTTTGCGTCGAAGGGATCGCGCGCGATTGCAGTGGTAGGCGTGGCGTCGTGGGGCATTTCGGGATGCTCTTCAACCGTGGGACAAGGCCGCTTGTGGCAACGGGCCAGGGGATCGCTGTGTGCGCAGCGGCGACGGAGTCGTATTTGTCGCCTCCGTCAATCGTTTCTTTAAGAACGCCTTCGCTCGCGAGAGACGGCTCATGATCGTCCCAATGGGAACGGACATGTGTTCTGCGATCTGCTGGTAACTGAAGTCTTCAAAGTAATACAGGACAAGCGGAGAGCGAAATTCTTCGCTCAACTCCAAGAGGGCCAGTTGCAACTGTTCACGGTCAATGACGGAGTCCCAAGTTGCTTCTGGGATACAGGGTTCTTCGATCACCTCAAGCGATCGACCGCTGCGTTGCCGTTTCGATTTGAGAAACACATTGCGCAGGATTGTCAGCAGCCAATTGCGTGCTGCTGGAACGTCTCGCAACTGATGACCGCGTTTTTGAGCGAGCAGATAGGTTTGTTGTGCCAGGTCTTCGGCCTCGTGCGAATTCCCCGTCAGTCGATAGGCGTACCGATAGAGCAGCGTCGAGTGCTGTTCAATCAATTCGCCGATCGTTGGCAGAGGCATTCCATTAACCACGAGTCACCTCACGCGGAGGAGACTCCGCAGCGATCAGGTTTATTCCCTACTCGAGGGACTTCGTCGCATTTTTCGTTCGGCCTTGCGTGGAAACCCTTCACAGCGGTTCTTCGCGTCACGTATCGACGGCTTTCCAGAACTCCGCTTCGCCCGAATCGGGGGGCTGGGTTGGCTTCTTGCCAGCGGGAGCAGCGGGAGCCACTCCGCGCCCGGCCTGGGGAGGAAGAGGTGGCGCTTTGACACGAGGCTTGGCCGACGCGGCTGCGGGAGCGGACGGAACAGAAGCCTTCTTGGACGTGCTGCCGGGGCGAGCCTCTTCGAGTTCGATGATCTCATCGTCATCAGGAAGTGGAGGGAGTGCCATCGGGCCGGACTTCAAAAGTGCGGAACGTTGGGCGGCTGCGGACGATTTGGCTCCCCCCGCTGGCGTAGGTAGTACGGATGAGCCTCCTCGTGTCGGAGCGGCCGTAGGTTTTGTTGCTCCTGGAGGCGTGCGGCACTTCACGCATTGACCGCGCGGATCGAGAGGGTTGCCGCACTTGTTGCAGAGGGGAACCGGTTGGTTGGAGTCTTCGAGATCAGCGGCTGCTGCATGGGCCGGTTTGCCTACCGAAGTCGGTCGTGACGCGGGTTTGCCCGGAGCCGGAGCGGACGAAGTGGGACGCGCCGGTGCGACGAACTCAATGCGTGCTTCGACCTTGGGGACCGGCGGTGCAGGGGGAGAGACCCGAACTGCGGGAGCCGATCGGACCAAGACTTCGGCATCCGATTCCGCCGCTTGGTTCCCTTCGCTGAGGGCGCTGACGACCATGTTCTCGGGACGCACGATCTCGGTCTGCGCGACTTGTCCGGTCTGAAGAACTTTCGCTTCCACATGGACTCGCGCTTGCTCGTCGTAGCGGATGGTGACTTCGATTTCCGTCGATTCGGGGAGGTTCTCGGGGAGCGGATCGACCTGACACATGCCGAGTTCGACGTATCGTGCGTCTGCCGCCGTGCCACTTTCGACGATCCGCAGATGGACTCGACGTTGGTTGTAGGAGACCGTTCCGTAGACCTGTGTCACGGATGCCGGGAGTGGTGTGTTGGCGGGGAGGATGTAGTG
>JAYVOX010000549.1:0-4481 GCA_043757695.1 Schlesneria sp. | reverse complement strand
GAGGCTTGGGCTAGAATCGCCGCAAGTTGTATCGGTTGTGGGAGTCGCGAGGAGACTCTCGCAAGTACGAGCTGTCCACTGCCGATGAGCGTGGGCGGCGTCTCGCGTGGTTGAGATTCGTCCGAGTGATGGGATCAGTCGAGGGGTGACGATTCATGGCAAAAGCAGGTGGACGGAAAAAGGTTCCCAAGGAAATCGCGATCATCAACGCGGACAACTGCACCGGTTGTGAATCGTGCTTGGAAGTTTGTCCCGTGGACTGCATCTACAAGGTCGAGGGCGAGTCGATCGCGGGCCTGCAATCGTGGTGTGAGATCGACGTGGAACGGTGCGTCGGCTGTGAAGTCTGCGTTCACATTCCCACGAAGAAGTCGGACCCTTATGAACTGACCGTCTGCCCGTGGGATGCCATCATCCTCGTGCCAACCGTCCAGGTCGCTCAGGCTGTGGCCAACAAAGGTGGTCCGCCCGGTTACATGCTCAATAACTGGGATCGCCTTGTCGTTCCGGCTCAACGGTTGGCGGAACTCGCTGCCGAACAAGCCAGCGGCAAGTAGCCACGGGAAGTTGAAGAGGAGACCTTCGGTCGGGGGGTTCGGCGGGGTCGGGAGACCCGCGCCGAATTTGGAACCTGGCTGACTGTCGTGCCGCGAGGGAATTCTGATGGCCACGCGATTTCGAGTCCTCATCACGGATCGCGCTTGGCCGGACACTTCGATTGAGCGTGACGTGCTGTCGCGGATCGAGGCTGAAGTTGTCGAAGCGGTCTCAACGGACGAGACGACTCTGGTGGCTGCGGCCGCTAATGTCGATGCCATCGCGACGAACTGGGCCTGCGTGACCGAGGTCGTGATGCGTGCGAGCGGCCGGTGTCAGACGGTCGCTCGATTTGGGATCGGCGTGGATAACATTGCCGTCTCCGCCGCGACCGCGCTCGGAATTCCCGTGACCAACTGCCCGGACTATTGCGTGGGCGAAGTGTCGGATCATGCACTCGGACTGCTGTTGGCGTGTGCCCGGCAGATCGGTTTCTTTCACGGTCGCACGAAGCGTGGGGAGTACCAACTTTCCGCCGCACCGCCGATGCAGCGCATTGCCGGACAAACGTTGGGTCTGCTGGGATTGGGGCACATCGCGCGGGAGTTGGTTCCGAAGGCGCGAGCACTCGGTCTCAACGTGATCGCTCACACGGTGAGCGGCAACGACTACGGGACGGGAGTCCGCATGGTGTCGTCGTTCGGCGAGTTACTCAGGGTGAGCGACTACCTGTCGGTTCATGCGCCATTGAATGACTCGACGCGCCGCCTGTTCGATGCGACCGCGTTCGCTCAAATGAAGCCGACCGCGTATCTGATCAACACGTCGCGGGGAGGGCTGATTGATGAAGCGGCCTTGTGGGAGACCTTGCAGCGGAACCGACTCGCGGGGGCGGCACTCGATGTCTTCGATCCCGAGCCGCCGGAACTGTCGCGACCCCTGTTCTGCGATGAGCGGGTCATCGTCACACCGCACGCAGCGTTTGTCTCGGAGCAGTCGATCCGACAACTGCGTGTGCAGGCAATGGAGCAAGTCGTGGCGGTTCTCGCAGGACGCCGCCCGCACAACGTGGTCAACCCGCAAATCTACTCTCGCCAGCCTTGATCGCTGCCGGTTGTCTATTTGTTGCGATGCCCACTGCGCCACACGGCCAGTTCGTGAGCTAGCGTTCTCACACGACACGGTGATGTTCTGCGGCGGCTGTTCGCGGGAAGTCATGGCCAACCGGTTGTCGAGACGGCATCGTGGATCTCGCGACGGTTTTGGTCGCGATGCAAGTGACTCAAGGGATTTCGATCGTGGACGTACGTCATTCTCGCTCTGTCAAACCAGTCGATCTTAGCGCGGATCAACCGGCACGTGATGTGTCCGTGTTGGACGCGGTGTCGATTGAGGGCGTTGAAATTCTAGAGGGGTTCAATCCGACTGCTCTCCCATTGTCGAGCGTTTGTGACGCAGGCGACGGGAATTCCGCACAGCAAGAAGACTGGCAGGTTGTGCAGTTTGCTGGAGACGAGGTCTCCGTTCGCGATGACGCCACTTCCTGCGCTCGATCCGCACTGCCCTGGACTACTCCATCTGCGGTGGCGTCGTCCGCCGACTCCGATTTGCCCGATAGATCTGGGCACGAGGAACTCACCGGACTGCGTGAGCAACTCGACGGCAAGGACGAGTTGATCTCGGCACTGGTCGTGGAGTTGGAGCAAGTTGTCGAGCAACTCGATCGGTTGCAGCGCAGCGGCGAACGCTCGCACGCTGTCGGAGGCGGTACTCATCATGGCGGTTCTGGGCCATCGCACGAAGTCGCCGAAGAGCAGCAACAGGTCTTGGACGATTTGCAGCGATTCGTTCAACAGTGGGATGAGCTTCAAGCCGCGAGCGTCTTGGGTCGGATCGAGTCCGAATTGGCCGAGATGCGGGCGCTGATGAGGGGCGGAGTCGTTCAGCCGCGCACGCCGAGTCCTGGTCACTCGAAGGAACAAACGGGAGCGTCGGACGGTTTGGACGGAGTACTCGCGCGGCTGGCGATCAACGTGGCGGATCAGGCGCACGTCGCGTCACCGAGTGTTGGTGCTGGCTCCAATTGGGAGCGGATGAAACGGCAGATGTTGGGTGAAGCGGTGACTTCCGTCGCGGAACAAGAGACGATCACGTCGGTCTCCGCCCCTGTGACCGAGCGAGCGATAACAGCGACGTTTGAAGTGCCAGACGAGCTTCCGTCCGAGCGATTTACCAGTTTGAGCGAGATCAATCTCGAAGCCGCCACGCGCGAAGAATTGCAGGCGGCGTGTATCGAGCGCGACGCCAGCATCGTGCAACTTACACGACTGTTGCGGTCACGGTGCAGCGTGGCACTCCCCGACAATTGGGACGACATCGCGGGAATGCCCGATGAGATGAAGAGCCGGGCTGAGCAACTGACTGCGCGTCTCGAAGAGCAAGTTCGACTTGCCGAAGTGGAGCTGTCACTGGACCGGGCGCGTTTGTCGCGCGAGCGGTCTCAGTTGCAAGCCGATCGAGCCACGATCGAACGGAATCTCAAGCGACTCAACATCAGCGCACTCGATGAACTCGATAACATCGCGGTCGAGAGTGGATCGGCATCGGATCGACGCTGGATGCGGTTTCTGGGTGTGAATCGCCGGACATAACGCAAGCCGGCCTGACAAAGTCCGCCTCACCACGCGGGACCATCGACGACTATCGCGACCGGCGCGCGGGGACGGCTGCCTGGGAATGGCCCGCGTGTTGGATTCCCGACTCCTGCAACGACGAGCCTGACTGGCGACTGACCGTCTGATCGAGGAACGAATTGACCGAAGTCAGCGTTTCTTTGCGTTGCATGATCTCGGAGCCATCGGCCAACTGAACCGACATTTCGAGGTAGCAATTCATTTGTGAGCTCGTGGGCAGTCCGGTGTGTCGGTCGATTTTGCATGTTCCGTGACAATGACCACCCCGCAGAAAGACGCGCATCTCACGATCTCCATCACGCACGACGGTCGGAGCTTTATCTCCGGGGATGTTGCCCACGAGACTGATCTCGGCCGAAGTGTCAGTCAGACTGTCGAGCAGACAGCGCGTGTTGACTTGCATCGGGATCGGCCCTTCCGTGCGGCGCGGCTTCAGATCCCACGATTGCCCGACTTTGACCGCGATGGCCGCATGCGCGGGGTCGTTGCTATAGGGGAGTAGCCCGATGCCGTCATCGACAAAGTTGGCGAGGTCGGTCTCGCTGTGAACGCCTTCGAGTTGTTGCAGCACAGACGGTCGGAGATGTGACGGGACATCCTTCACGCAGCGTTGGAGGAACTCGGCAAAGCCAATCAACTGCTCGACCCGATTATCGGGGCCGATCCAAAACGAGAACCCGTTGTCATTGAGTCCCGCGTAGACGAGCGCTTCTGGCGGGATCGCTTGTTGGGGCGAGGCCTCTGACGAGTACTCGACTTTCTTTCCCGCGATATCGTGCGCATAACGAACTCGGTGATAGCGGACACCCAGCCGCTTGCGTCCGTTGTTCACCTCTTCGACATTCAGAGACAACAGCATCTCGGCCAGTGAGCGATACACAGAGATTTCACGACCGACCGCTTGAGTCAGTCGTTGCTCGATTCGTTTCGTCAAGGGGAAGCGGTCGCCGACCTTGAGCTTCAATTCGATCTTGCCTGAGGTGGCTTCACGACCCGACGGTGCCTTCTTCTTGCCGTCTTCTTCGAGCAGTTCATCGTCCGCCCCCTCCTCTTCGAGGTCCGCGAGATTCACATCCGGATCCGCCTTGCTCCCTTGGAAGTAGTTGCAGCCGGGGAGACCGACTAACAAGAGAGTCGCGATCACGAACGATCGAACTGCGGGAAACGGTACTGCGGAGAACAGCATCGTGAAGACCTTCCTTGGTCGAGAGCAACGCCAAACGGAGAGACTGCCGAGTCGCGGCGAGATGC
>JAYVOX010000548.1:0-16996 GCA_043757695.1 Schlesneria sp. | reverse complement strand
TGCCGCAGTTGTGGCAGAGGTAGCAGTTGCCGTTGCGAACCGTGATGGCTCCGCAACTGCAACAGGCGGGGGCGTCGGATTGGAAGCGGGCGAACTGCTGGTTGCGGTTCGCGGTCGTTTCCAAACTGTGGGCGATCGCTGAGCCGTAGCCTGATGGTTGCAGGGCGAGCTGCGGTGAGGCGGCTCGTTGAGCGAGTGCGGCGGGCAACTTACCGTTGCTTAAGGCACTCTTCCCGTTTCCAGTGCTGCCGTTGGAACTGCTTCCATTCAAACCGGAGTTGCTGCCGTTCGTCTGCGGGGTCGAAGTCGCTGGCAGGGCTTTCTTAGCGACGACTTCGACCATGTGATGACTTTCGGAAGCGTCCTCGCTGCTGTCACTCTGAGTCTCTCGACGCGGAGTGTTGGCTTCACGGAATCCGGGCAGGAATTGGATGCCCAGCCAGCGGAAGATGTAATCGACGATGCTCTTCGCCACCGGGATGTCCGGGTTGGGAGTCCAGCCGCTCGGTTCAAACCGCGAGTGCGAGAATTTTTCCACGAGGACTTCCAGAGGGACACCGTATTGCAGACCCATCGAGGTTTCGGTGCCGATCACGTCCATCAGGCCGCCGATGGTGGAACCTTCCTTGGCCATGCTGATGAACAGTTCGCCCGGCGTCCCGTCCTCGAACAGGCCGACCGTGATGTAACCATCGTGGCCACCGACCGAGAACTTGTGGGTGATCGAATTGCGCGTCGCCGGGAGGCGTCGTCGTGCGGGACGGCCATCGCCGCTACCAGCCTTCTTACGATCCCCTTCCTTTGTCGTGGAAAGCGGTTGGCTTTGCTTCGAGCCGTCGCGGTAAATCGCGAGAGCCTTCAGTCCGAGTCGCCAGCCTTCGAAGTACGCCTGCTCGATGTCTTCCACCGTCGAATCCTTCGGCATGTTGACGGTTTTCGAGATCGCTCCGGAAAGGAACGGCTGGGCGGCGGCCATCATCTTGACGTGAGCCTTCCAGTGAATGGTCCTCGTCCCGTTGGCCGCTTTGAACGCACAGTCGAAGACACCAACGTGCTCGGGCTTCATGTCGGGCGAACCCTCGATGGTCTCGTGCTCTTCGATGAACTTGACCATGCGGTCAGTCGCTGCGGCATCGTAGCCGAGCGTTTGCAGGGACAGCGGCACGGTGCGGTTGACGATCTTCATCATGCCGCCCCCCGCAAGCTGCTTGTACTTGACGAGGGCGATATCCGGCTCGATGCCAGTCGTGTCGCAGTCCATCATGAACGCGATCGTGCCGGTCGGAGCGAGTACCGTCGCCTGAGCGTTGCGGTAGCCGTATTGGCGTCCGGTATCGACGCACTCATCCCACACTTTGCCTGCCGCGACCCGCAAATATTCGGGGCACGACGAGTCGATCCGATCGACGGCATCGCGGTGCATCCGCATGACTCGCAGCATCGGCTCGGCGTTCTCTTTGTAACCGGCGAACGGACCAAGATAGCTGGCGATGCGGCTCGACGTGGCATAGCCCTGCCCTGTGAGGAGCGCGGTCAGCGCACCGGCGATGCCGCGACCGGCGTCGCTGTCGTAAGGGATGCCCATCGACATCAGCAGGCTACCGAGATTGGCATAGCCGAGGCCGAGTGGTCGATAGAGATGGCTGTTCTCGGCGATCTGCGGCGTCGGGTAGCTCGCGTGATCGACCAGAATTTCCTGAGCCGTGATGAAGACCGACGCGGCGGCGCGGAAGCGATCCACATCGAACGTCCCTTCCGGTCGCTGGAACTTGCGGAGATTGAGGCTCGACAAGTTGCAGGCCGTGTCATCAAGGAACATGTACTCGGAGCATGGGTTCGACCCGTTGATGCGGCCCGAGTTCGGACAGGTGTGCCACTTGTTGATCGTCGTGTCGTACTGCACACCCGGATCGCCGCAGGCCCACGCTCCTTCGGCCATCTGTCGCAGCACGTACTTCGCGTCGTACTCGGGACCGGACTTGGTCGCGTCCGTCACCCAGCGCGTCTTCCACTTCTTGCCTTCATCAACGGCTCGCATGAACTCATCGCTCAGGCGGACGGAGAGGTTGGCGTTCTGGAACATGATCGACGAGTAAGCCTCACCGTTGAAGTTGGCGTCGTACTCGCCGCTGTCAATCAGCGTGCGGGCCTTCTTCTCTTCCTTGTTCTTGCACTGGATGAAATCGAGGATGTCGGGATGCCAGTCCTTCAGCGACTGCATCTTCGCCGCGCGGCGTGTCTTGCCACCCGACTTTACGACCGCCGCGATCTGATCGTAGACCCGCATGAACGACAGCGGACCCGACGGCGTTCCACCGCCCGACAGTTTTTCCTTCGCACTGCGGATCGTCGAGAGGTCGGTTCCCGTTCCCGATCCAAACTTGAAGAGCATCGCCTCGCTGGTCGCGAGCCGCATGATGTCTTCCATGTTGTCAGCGACCGACTGAATGAAGCAGGCGGACGCTTGCGGCAATTCATACGAGGTCGCGGGACGTTCGACTTGCTTCGTCGCGGGATTGAAGTGGTAGTTCCCCTTGCACCCCTTCACGCCGTACTGGTGGTACAGGCCGACGTTGAACCAGACTGGCGAATTGAACGAGCCATATTGATGGAGACACATCCAAGCCAGATCGCGATAGAAGTTCTCGCCGTCTTCGCGGCTGGCGAAGTAGCCGTCGGCGATGCCCCAATCGGCGATCGTGCGAGCGACCCGATGAATGACCTGCCTCACGCTGGTCTCACGCTCGGGCGTGTTCGGTTCACCGTAGAAGTACTTCGAGACGACGACATTCGTGGCGAGCGAACTCCACGACTTCGGGATTTCGCAGTTGGTCTGCTCGAACAGCACCTTGCCGTTCTCATCTTTGATCGCAGCAGTACGGTAGTCCCACTCGACCGTGCTGAACGGATCGGTATCGGCGGGACAGAACCGAGGAGCGACAGACATGGGGCGATTTTCAGGCAGGCTTCGAGGAGCGATCCCCACTCCCGAACCCCCTCCGAGGGGAGTAGCCACAGACGGACCAGTAGACATCGACATTCCTTTCGACTCGTGCATCATGCACTCCTCAACTCCAAGGATCAGGGCGCAAAAAAACGGTCGGCGCAGCAGCCGACGACGGGGAAAACCAAGGGGGAACGGTTAGAAAAACCAGAGAACGTTTGCCACAAGAACAACTATCGGTAGGGGTCACTAAGCAACTGAAGCCCTACATCTAGTGAGCGAACGGGAAGCAAAATAAAGCTGCCAATGGCGGATGTCAACCGTCCAATTTGGCCGAATCAATCGCCAAACCTGGCATCGCCCGCACAAGTGGCCACGCCTTAGGGGGTTAAGATTTTGTTAAAAAATTCGCGACAGGCTCACGGAGGTGGCGAGGCCAACCGGCGTTGACCGGCGACGCCGGGCCGGGTTACGTTCGGTTCGTCCCGCTCTCCTCGAACAGACATCGCTGTGTTTCGAATAAGTCGCTCCGCCACTGCCTCAGCAAGAAACGACTTCGACATGCTCACGATTCTCCTCCTCATCGTCTCCAACGTCTTTATGACACTGGCATGGTACGGGCATTTGAAGTTCAAGGAGTCTCCGCTGGTGATCGCGATCTTGGTGAGTTGGCTGATTGCGTTCGTCGAATACTGCTTCCAAGTTCCCGCCAACCGTTGGGGGGCGGCTCAGTTCTCGCCCGTCCAACTGAAGGTCATGCAGGAGATCATCACGCTGGTCGTCTTCAGCATCTTCGCCGTGCTGTATCTCGACACGAAGCTTGGTTGGAATCACGCCGTAGCGTTCCTGCTGATTGTGGCCGCAGTCTTCTTCGTGAGGCAGGACGCACCCATGCCGGAGCATCCGTCGGAGCAAAGCCAAACAGCCTCAAATTCAGCGACTGAGAAGTGAGATTCCATGAGCGCAGAAACCCCGCGTGCAGAAACGCCTGCACACCAACGAGCGGACCCTGGTGCCAGCTTCGTGCGGCCGTTATCGATGGCCTTTTGATCGCCGCCAACTCATTGAATTCCTGACGCCTGACTGCCAATGGCACTTAACTTTAGTAACCCGAAGCGTGAGCGAGGGAGGCCGACACATCGCAAATTACGGTACTTCCTCGCTCACGCAGCGGGTTACTTTTCTAAAGTCAGTGCCATTAGCCTGACTGCGAATGCCAAGCAAAAAAACAGCCCCGGGCCAATTTGGTCCGGGGCTGTTTTCAATGGTCGTGATTCTCTGTGCTCGTCACCGTTCAGTGCGAGACTTCAGCGGTTCAGTCAGTCTTCTGACTTGGGAGGTTCCTTCTGATCCCCCTCTTTCTTGTCTTCGGCGGGCTTGTCGTCACCCTTGTCATCTTTGTCGGGAGCGGCCGCTTTGGGCTTCTCTTCCTTCTTCTTCTCGTCGGCGGCCTTCACGGCAGCATCGAGTTTTTGCTTGAGTTGAGCCGCTTCATCGACGGCTTTCTTCGCCTCAGCGACGGCGGCTTCCTTTGCGGCATCGGCCACCTTAGTCGCTTCGACGGCCTTCTTGGCTTCCGCTTGAGCGGCGGCCACTTGCTTGACGGCCTCTTCTTTGGCTTGTGCGGCAGCGGCGTCGGCTGCGACTTTGGCTTTCAACGCGTCAGCGGCCGCTTGCTTCGAGGCGACAGCGTCGGCTTGAGAGGCTTTGGCGAGATTCGTCTGTTCGGTAGCGACTTTTGCAGACGCAGAGGCATCTGCTTTCGCCTGGTCTCGTTCCGCCACCGCCGACTGCAACTCGACCTTCAACTTGGCGAGTTCGTTTTGAAGACTGTCTCGCTGCTGAGTCGTCGCGGCGAGTGCCGCCTCCGCCCGCGTCGCATCGTCGGCGCGTCGCAGCGCCACATGGTAAGGAAGCAGCGTTCCTTGGCAGCATTGCTGCTGAATCTGCGCCGGGACCGGATCGCAGCACTTGCCATGATTGCCCGCCCAAGCGGCACTCGACCAACCCATCGCCGCCAGCACACCCCACACAATCGTTCGCTTCATCATTGGAGTCCGTCGCCTTTCTAAAGAATCAATTCACGACCGCCGAGCAGATCCGCTCTCGCTCCCGCGACCGACCAAAATCGTCACACTCGGTTCCCTTTGAAATCAGTGCCGCACGGTCGGCCAAAGCGGCCGAAACATCGCACCGAAACTTTCATCGGACGCGGGAAGATTACCTCATGAATCTCGGAGTTGTAACGTCCGCGAAGTTCACGAAGACTGAATCAACAGCAACCGCCGTTTCGACTGTAGGAGTCGTGTCGAGGGGAGGAATTGTGGCGGAGCAAGTGCCCGTCACTTGCTCCAGTTTCGAGACCGTTCGACCGCCCGTTGCCAGTCGGCGTAGAGCCGTTCGCGGGAGTTCGCGTCCAGTGCCGGAGTGAACTCGCGGTCGAGTTGCCAGTTGCGACGCAAGTCTTCGCGATCGGTCCAATATCCGACGGCCAGTCCGGCGAGGTACGCCGCTCCCAACGCGGTCGTCTCCTGTACGACGGGACGGCGGACGCGCGCGGGAAGTAAGTCCGCTTGAATCTGCATCAACAAATTGTTGGCCGAGGCACCGCCATCGACTTGCAGTTCCGCCAGGGGAACTCCTGCGTCACGCTGCATGGCGTCGAGAACATCGCGCGTCTGGCAGGCCATCGCTTCCAAGGCTGCCCGCGCCAGATGAGCCTTCGTCGAGCCGCGCGTCAGTCCGACGATCGTTCCGCGCGCGTGAGAATCCCAATACGGTGCCCCAAGTCCCGACAAGGCGGGCACGAAGAAAACGCCGCCGTTGTCGGGGACCGTCGCCGCGAGGGCTTCGATCTCCGAAGTCTCTGCGATCAGACCCAGCCCGTCGCGCAACCATTGCACCGCCGCACCCGCAATGAAGACCGAGCCTTCCAGCGCGTATGTCGTTTCATTGCCAATCTTCCAAGCGACCGTCGTTAGCAATCCCGATCGCGATGCGACCGGTTGCGATCCCGTGTTCATCAACAGGAAGCAGCCAGTGCCGTACGTGTTCTTCGCGGAGCCGGTTTGAAAACAGCACTGCCCAAACGTCGCCGCTTGTTGGTCTCCAGCGTCTCCGGCCAACGGGATCGCGCCGCCGAACAGACTCGCATCGGTCTCGCCATAGACTTCGCTGGAGGTCCGAACTTCGGGAAGCATCGCACGCGGCACTTCGAGCAGCCTCAGCAACTCATCGTCCCACTGCCCGGTGTGAATGTTGAACAGCAGCGTGCGACTGGCGTTACTCGGATCGGTCACGTGCAACTTGCCTCCCGACAGCCGCCACAACAGAAACGAGTCGATCGTCCCGAACAGCACGTCGCCGCGTTCGGCCCGCGATCGGAGACCGGGGATCGTGTCGAGCAAATGCTTGATCTTGGTCCCCGAAAAATAAGCGTCGAGGACCAGCCCCGTCTTCGCCTGAAAGAGGGCTTCGGTGCCATCGGCCTTCAGCTTGGCACAGATGTCGGCCGTGATGCGGCTTTGCCAGACGATGGCATTCGCCACGGGACGGCCAGTCGTCCGATCCCAGATCACCGTGGTCTCACGCTGATTGGCAATGCCAATCGCCGCGATGTCACTCGCGTTCAACTTGGCCTGCGCGAGACAGTCCTGCGCCGTCTGAAGCTGACTCGCCCAGATCGCTTCGGCGTCGTGTTCGACGTGTCCCGGCTGCGGATAGATTTGCGGGAACTCTTGCTGAGCCGAAGCCACCGCGCGGCCATCTCGCCCGAACACGATCGACCGGCTTGAGGTCGTCCCTTGATCCAGCGCGAGTACAAACTTGGACATCCGGTTCTCCAGTAAGCAATGGGGCGAGTCGTAGGCTGGGCACTCTTGCCCGCCCGGATTTTAGCGATGCAGTGATGCCAACCTTGAAATCCGGACGGGCAGGAGTGCCCAGCCTACAAATTGGCCAGTGGCTCTTAGACTTCGCGCGGCCCAATCCAAGCATTTCCGAGCGGTGGACGTGCTCGGTGTATAGACAAGTTTTGAGCGATCAGCTTGTAACCTGCCTGCGGCACAGAAAAACAGAGACGGGCCGACGACAAAACTCGGACTATAAAACCACCGTTCTGGATGACCCTCTGAATCTCAGTCCTGCTGAGTGACACCTAATCCCGGAGAGACCCGCTCATGCCGTCGAATGCCTTGACCACTGTGACCGGTGCGTTTCTCACTGCGCAATGGCGGCATCTGGTGATGCTGAACTACGAAGTCGATCCGACGTTCTTGGCGAGTCGTGTGCCGCGCGGGACGGAACTCGACGTTTGGAGTGGTCGCGCGTTCGTGAGCCTCGTGGGCTTCCGATTCCTCAACACGCGCGTACTCGGGTTTCGCGTCCCATTCCACACGAACTTTGATGAGGTCAACCTGCGGTTCTACGTGCGACATCGTTCGGGTCACGAGTGGCGACGCGGCGTGGTCTTCGTCCAAGAGATCGTGCCGCGCACGGCAATCGCACTCGTCGCGCGATGGGCTTACAACGAGCAATACAGCGCACTGCCGATGCGCAGCACGATCGAACTCCCTGCTGAGTCCAACGGAAATTGCGGCTCGATGAGTTACTCGTGGAAGTGGGCGGGCCACTGGAGCGAACTCGCGGCGCGGGTCACTGGCGAACCGAGTCCGTTGATCGCCGGGTCCGAAGCGGAGTTCATCACCGAACACTACTGGGGCTATGCCGCACAGCGTGATGGCTCGACGCTCGAATACCGCGTCGAACATCCCTCGTGGCGTGTGTGGCCCGCGACATCGAGCCACTTCGACGGCGAAGTGGCCTCACTTTACGGCCCCGAATTTGTGAGCGTGCTGTCGAGTAGCCCCAGCTCCGCATTTGTCGCCGACGGTTCCGAAATCGTCGTCAGGCAAGGCCGTCCGACACGCATCGTGTGAAGTGGCGATTGTGGTCCGTTCGATGAGTGATTGCTGCCCGAGCAAGAGACGCACAAGGAGTCCTCGCTTCCGGTGGCCAAGTCCATCCGCCCCGTCTAGGATGCGTCGCCGCGTTGAACCCCTCATTCCGTTCCGATTGACGCAAAACCACTTTCCTCAGACTCACACTCCAGCACCGAACCCGCTATGCCGACCACACCCGACAGACTGCCAGCCATCGAACACAAAGTCCTCGCCGGTGAACGCGTCACGTTTGATGAGGGCCTCTATCTTGATGAACACGCCGACGTGCTGGCCCTCGGGCGCATGGCCAACCTCATTCGCGAGCGGAAGAACGGGAATTTCGCGTACTACAACACCAACATCCATCTGAACCCGACCAACGTCTGCGTCTACCGCTGCAAGTTCTGCGCGTTCCGCTCGGACTTGAAGGATGAGAAAGCCTACGTCTTCTCGGACGAGATGCTGCGCGAACGAATCCTCGAAGCGCGATCACAAGGAGCCACCGAAATTCACGTCGTCGGCGGACTGCATCACCAGAAAAAGTTCGACTGGTACGTGAACCTCGTCCGGGTTCTGCATGAGACCTGTCCCGAGATTCACATCAAGGCGTGGACGGCGGTCGAGATCAACTGGTTCAGCTTTATCACGAAGCAATCGACCGAGTGGGTGTTGAAGCAGATGGTCGATGCGGGACTCGGCAGCCTGCCCGGTGGCGGTGCCGAAATCTTTCACCCGGATGTCCGCGACCAAATCTGCGAACACAAAGCGGACGGTACGAACTGGATCGAGTGCCATCGGATCGCTCACCAGCTTGGCCTTCGCTCCAACGCGACGATGCTCTACGGACACGTCGAACAAGCGAAGCACCGCATCGACCACCTCTGCAAATTGCGAGCATTGCAAGACGCGACTGGCGGCTTTCAGACGTTCATCCCGCTGGCATTTCATCCCGAGAACACGGGTCTCGATCACATCATCAAGCCGACGGGAACGATGGACCTGCGAATGGTCGCTCTGTCGCGGATCATGCTCGACAACTTCGACCACATCAAAGCGTACTGGATCATGCTCGGTGAACAGATCGCACAGGTGGCCCTCGGTTTCGGAGCCGACGACCTCGACGGGACCGTCGTCCACGAGATTATCTACCACGACGCCGGTGCCAAGACGCCGGAGGGACTGACGGTCACGAAGCTCAACCAACTCATCACCGAAGCGGGCCGCCTCCCGGTCGAACGCGACACGCTCTACCGCCGAGTCATCCGCGACGGCGCGCAGTGGAAGGTTGGCGAATCGGTCATGGCAGGATGAGGATCAATGGACAAGTACTTCTGGCATAGCAACCGGCGAGCCGAAGACATCCTTCGCACTTTGAAGGAGTACGCCGAGTTTCTCGTGATCAAACTCACGAAGAAGGAAACGTGGTGGGATGTTCGCAAGCTGATGTCTGGAGCTGTCGATTGTGTTGAAGTTCAGCTACCCGACGAACGTGAGTTCATCTCCGTCACGGTTCTGCCTAAACAGGCGGAAGAGTTTCGCAGCGTGATGCAGCGACACGGCCGCGATTGTTGGCAGGTTTCTGCTGACGGCAAAATCACTCTCGAACACGACGTGGTTCCGATCCAATCCTGTTGCTTCAAGCGAACCGGATTTCCCAACCTGTCAAATTTGGCGCATGAGTTTCTGGGCGAAATTGTTCGACACCTTGTATTAGCCTCGAAACTGTCTCGCGAGTTCCTGGTCGAGAAAACCTACGACCCCGAATCAACTGACGACGTGGTTCGCGACTACGACAGCCGTACCGCACCACCGGACATTCCGCTCGTCTGGCCATTGACACTTCATTCACCTGCCGGAAAAGAGTACTTCCTCTGTTCATTCCACCAGCACCGACAAATATGTGTTCCATACTTGGAAGAGTACTGTGCGGCCACGAAGAAGGGGCTTGCCGAAATCGGTTCGGATGGGAACGTGGTGCTCAATGGTCAGCGCTACGCTCTGATGTCATTCTCAGTAACTCACGAAAAGCCTATTCGTAAACCGCCGATGTTCAAACGGAAACGACGAAGGAACGTCGTCGAATTGGCTTTACAGGCGACCGAATCCAAACGGGTGTGCAATAAGACCGTCCTGCAATTTGACTTTCCTGATGATGAGTCACGCCATGACGACGATCTCCAAGAAGCTGCTCGCGATCACTTCGACAAACAGTTCCGCGAAGCGTTGGATGAGTTGATCATGATGTACGGCAAGCCAATCGAGACTGGTGAGGATGACCACGAACTCATTCCATTGGGTGGTGTGTTCCACTACGCAGTCTGGAACGTGGAGTATGGAAAACTCTTCCTTGCAGTCGCCCACGAAGATCGCGAACTTCCGCTCTGGCTGAAAGTGGGCGTGAGTAGGTAGCACGAGATGATGCCGCAAATTGCGAATACCAAGCTTTCCAACGCGACCAAGGATTCAAGTCGAAATGAACAGCAAAACTGTCCCTATCCGTGTCCATTCACTGGATCATGTGACAATCGTCGTGAAAGACCTGGCTGCGACGAGGCGGTTCTACGTCGATGTACTTGGCATGGATGAGGTGGCTCGACCGAACTTCAGTTTTGCCGGACAGTGGTTTCAGGCGGGGGCGACTCTGATTCACACGATCTTGGAGTTCGGCGGCTCGGGACCGGCGGGCCTCGGTGGGGGAGCCAACACGCGCGGGCATCACTTCGCATTCTTGGTCGCGGACGCTCACGCTGCGGCGCGACAGATCGAGGCACTCGGCATTCCGTTCGTCTCCGCGCCGAAGCGGCGTCCCGATGGAGCAGTCCAATTGTTCGTCCATGACCCGGACGGGCACTTGGTCGAGCTTTGCTCCATTGGGAGCGAATCGGTTGGATGAATCGTCCCCCCGACATCGAAGCGGGGGCTGGAGTGGCAATCTGTGAGGCGCGGTGGCGTGAGTCGTTCAGGGCCGTTTATACTCGTGCCCACGAGGACGATAGTTCGATAACAGGTTGCAGTTTGCGTGGCTTTCGGCAGTTTTGACTCACCTTGGACGACAGCAAAGGGATCACTCGGATGGCATCCAATCTTCCGAAGAACTTGGTGTTTGGCTCATTCGGAGCAGCGGGCTTGGTGGCGGTCCTCGCCATTCTCGATCTCGCCACGACGTTCCCGTTCGCGGGTTCGATGGTCATGGACATCCTCTTCATCCTGAGTTCCGCCATCGTCGGCTATCTCGCTTGGGATGCGTTCAAGGATATGGCGTGAGCCACGGATGAGGCCACAAGTGCTGGAGATCGTGAAACGAGTCAGCGGCGTGCCAGTTAAGTTCGGTGGAGAATCACACTCGGGGTGGCTTCCTGCTGGCGCTGCGATTCCCCTTCCGACTCCCGTTCTTGATGTATTGCTCGACATCGAGATTCAATTTGACGGGTCGGGCTACTTGCTCTGTTACTCGTCACAGGATGGTCAGGAGCAAGGCGATACTTGGCACCTGTCACTAGCCGAAGCAGAGCACTTTGCCGCCAGAGATTTTGGCGTGCAACCATTTCAATGGCAGTCCCGCCAAAACTCAGATGCTCCGCATGATGGATAACCATCACAGGTCCAAGTCGTCCACCAGATTCGCCTCGTTCATAATGATGCGGTAGCGTTCGCTTGGGTCTTTGCCCAGCAGTTGCATGAACGTCTTCTCGGTCTCGATCACGCTGTCGATTTCCACCGCGAGCAGCGTGCGTGACTTCGGGTCCAGCGTCGTCTCTTTCAGTTGCTGGGCGTTCATTTCGCCGAGGCCCTTGAACCGCTGAATCTCCACTTTGCGATTGGCCGGGAGGGCGGCGAGCAACTCTTCCTTGTGAGCGTCGTCCTGCGCATAGGTCGTTTGCGTCCCGACTTGAATCCGGTACAGCGGCGGTTGAGCGAGATACAGCTTCTTGCCTGTGATGAGTTCCCGCATGTGTCGGAAGAAAAACGTCAGCAGCAGCGTGCTGATGTGATAGCCGTCGCTGTCGGCGTCCATCATGAGAATGATGCGGTCGTAACGCAGGCGGCGAATGTCAAAGTGCGTGCCGATGCCTGTTCCCAGCGTCTCCACCAAATCCTTCAGCTCTTGGTTTTCGAGGACCTTTGAAATGGTCAGTGACTCGGTGTTCAGCACCTTGCCACGCAGCGGCAGCACCGCTTGGTAGCGACTGTCGCGACCCATTCCCGCTGAGCCACCGGCGGACTGACCTTCTACGATGAACAGTTCGGAATCGCCCGGATCGGTCGAACGGCAATCGAGCAATTTGCCGGGCAGACTGGTTCGTCGCGTGGTGGCGGTCTTGCGACGGACTTCGCTGGCCGCTTCGCGACTGGCCTGACGCGCTCGCGCGGCGAGGACGATTCGCCCGATGATCGCGTCGGCCATCGAAGTGTTGCTGCTGAGCCACGTCTCCATCGCGGGACGGAGCAGACTTTCGACGGCGTTGGACATCTCGGGGTTGTTCAGTTTCTCCTTCGTCTGACCTTGAAACATTGGCTCGGAGAGGAAGACCGACAGGATGCCGAGGACACCTTCGCGGATGTCGGTGTTCTCGATCGTGATCCCTTTGAACTTGATGTCATGCACGTCGAGATGGTTCTTCACCGCCTTGCCGATGGCCGAGCGAAAGCCCGATTCATGCGTCCCGCCGGCGTGAGTCCGAATGCCGTTCACGTAGCTGCGGACCTGTTCGTCGGTCGCCTCGGTCCAGCGCAGCACCGCTTCGATCTTCACTTTGCCGTCGTCACGCGAGATCGCAAACATCTGCTCGTGCGTCGATTTCTTCTGTCCTTCGGCCAGGATTTTTTCGAGGTACGCGGCGATGCCGTCGGAGTGGAGGTACTCGATCTTTTCCTTGCGAGCGTCGTCGTGGTAGACGATCTTCAGACCGGCGTGAATGTACGAGATGTCTTCGAGATGTTGCTTGATGGTCTCGGGGTTGAACGTCGTCTTGGAGAAGATTTCTTCGTCGGGCCGAAAGAAAATCTTGGTCCCGCGCCCCCGAAACGGCCGGACCTGTTTGACGGGCGTCGTCGGCTTGCCGCGCTTGTACCGCTGCGACCACTCGAAGCCGTCGCGATGCACGGTCGCTTCCATCTCACTGGAGAGGGCGTTCACGACCGACGAGCCGACACCGTGCAAACCGCCGCTGCGGGCATAGGCCTGACTCGAAAATTTGCCTCCTGAATGGAGCGTCGTCAGGATTGTTTCGAGTGCCGACTTCTTGGTCTTCGTATGCGTATCGACGGGGATGCCTCGGCCGTCGTCTTGAACGGAACACGACGCCCCGTCCTTGTGCAGCGTGACGATGATCTCCTGACAGTGACCTGCGAGATGCTCATCGACACTGTTGTCGACGATCTCCCACAAGAGGTGATGCAGCCCGCGCGTATCGACACCGCCGATATACATCGACGGCCGACGCCGCACAGCATCCAGCCCCTCCAGCACTTCAATGTCGTCGGCGGTGTAGCGAGTGGGGTCGGTGGACATGGTGGGACTCGGTGAAGGCAAGGCGGGGTTGAGGGAAGAGGCGGTCATTTGTCACTCGTCATTGGTCACTTGGGAAAGGTCGCCGCGATCAACTCTTCCCTAATGACCGGCGCATCAACCCTGTGCGGGATTTAGTGATCCTGATCGACGTGATCCGGATGCCGTCTCGTTGTCTTCATCCGTGCTCCGGCCCTGCCATCCGTGCGATTGATTTCTTTCAGGTCAGGTGATCGCACGGATGGCAGGGCCGGAGCACGGATAAAAGCCAATACCGTCCGTGTGTTGGGTGCTCTGGTTCTCATCACAATTGACTTCGATCACCCCTCCATGGCTGCCCAATCGATCAGTTGGATTTCGGGGCGGACGATTTCGAGGAAGGTACTGCGTTGAGCGGCGCGGATTCCTTTGCCGCCGCGCGCGGCGATTTCATATTTCATCTGGCCGAAGACAAGAACTTTGTCGCCGCTGGTCTTCACGCGGAGACAGTCGCTGGGGCGAGCCATCTGGGCGGCACCGAGAACTTCGTCGCCCGTTTCTGCGAGCTTGATCCCGCGCACCCCTTTGCCCGCTCCCGACAGGATCGGCACATCGTCGAGTGCGAAGTGAGTGACACGCGCTTGCTTCGTGGCGACGAACAATGAGGTGGCATCGCGCACCAGTTCGACCCAGATCACACGGTCTCCTTCGGACAAGCGGCAATACTTGCGGCCCGACTTTGTGGAAGGGGTACGGAAAGGGCCGAGTGGCAACCGCATGATCTGCCCGTGCAACGTGAGGACCAGGAAATAGGGACTCGGCGGCAGATCGCCAGCGGCTTCCACATCGGCGGGAGTGAAGCGGGCGTCGGTCGAAAGAGCGGCCACAATGTTGATGCCGTCTCCCAACTTGACGTGCTTCGAGATCGGTTCGCCATAGCCCGATGACGCCGGGATATCGGTGAGATTCAACGTGTAGGCCGCACCGTCGGCGGCGAAGAAGATCGCGGTGTCAGTCGTGCTGCCGGGGATGACATCCAGCACCGAATCCCCTTCACGGACGCGCGTCGTCTCAACGCTTTGCAGTCGTCCGACACGCTTGATCCAACCTTCGCGCGTCAGCACGACATTCGTGTTCTCTTTGACAATGTATGTCGCCGCATCAAACTCGACAATCTCTTCGCTGCTGCCGATCGCCGTGCGACGTTTGTCGGCGTGCTTGGTCCCGAACTCTTCCAGTTCCGTGCGGACGACCTTCCAGAGCAGCTTCTCGCTGGCGAGCAACTTGCGGATCCGCTCGGCCGCCTTCTGCTGCTGGCCCAACTCTTCGAGGATCGTGTTGATCTCCAGCGTTGAGATGCGATAGAGCTGCAACTCCAGAATCGCCATCGTCTGCTCTTCATCGAGCGGGAAGACCTTCATCAGCTTGTCGGCCGCGTCGCGTTTGCCGCTGCTGGCGCGAATGAGCTTGAGGGCGCGATCCAAGTCGTTGAAGAGGAGTGCGAAGCCTTCGAGGACGTGGATACGGTGTTCGTGCTGGCGCAGTTGAAACTCGAACCGCAGCCGCACCGTCTTGAGCCGAAACGTCAAAAAGTGCCGCACCATCTCGACGAGGTTCAAACGCAGCGGCCCGAGCGTGCCGTGTTCATCCGGCACGAGGCACGTCGGGTTGTACGCAAAGTTTTGTTCGAGCGCCGTGTGTTTGTAGAGGTACGTCATCACCGTCGCGGGATCGGCTCCCGGCTTCAGATCGAGGACGATGCGGAGACCGTTCTTGTCGTCGGTCTCATCGTTCGAGTCGATCAGTTGCGGCACCTTCTTGCTGTTGACGATGGCTCCAATTTCGGACGCGACCGGCCCCGAATCGACTCCATACGGCAGCGAGTAAATGACGATCCGATTCTCGACGACCACCTTCTTCTCTTTATCCAGACGCCATTCGGCGCGGACCTTCATGCTGCCACGGCCCTCTTCATAGATGGCCCTCAGATCCTTGCGGTCGGTGACGAGGCGACCGCCCAGCGGGAAGTCTGGCCCCTTGATGTGCTTCAAGAGGTCTTTGGTCTCGGACTCCGGTTCATCGATCAGGAGGAGACACGCAGCGATCACTTCGCCCAAGTTGTGCGGCGGGATGTTCGTTGCCATGCCGACCGCGATCCCACTCGCTCCGTTAACGAGCAGGTTTGGAAACTGAGCGGGCAGGACGACCGGTTCGTTTTTGCGACCGTCATAGTTCGGACGCATCTCGACCGTTTGGTAACGCAGCTCAGTCATGAGCTGTTCGGAGATCGCCGTGAGCCGAGCTTCCGTGTACCGATCGGCAGCGGCGGGAAGCCCCATGATCGAGCCGAAGTTTCCCTGTGGATCGATCAGCGGATAGCGCAGCGTGAAGTCTTGTGCCATCCGCACGAGTGCGTCGTAAATCGCCATCGGCCCGTGCGGGTGGTAGTCGCCGCTGGTATCACCAGCGATCTTGGCGCACTTGTAAGGCTTGCTGTCTGCGGTCAGACGCAACCCCTCGAACATGACATACAGGATGCGACGCTGCACCGGCTTCAAGCCGTCGCGCACGTCGGGCAACGCCCGTGACGTAATGACCGACATCGCATAGTTCAGGTAACGCCGCCGCGTCTCCTGACCGAGCGGCACGTAATGAATGCGATCTTCCGCTTCGTCTCCGCCACCATTCGTCGCATCCGAATTCCGTTTCGCCAACGTGGCCTCCTTGCCATCTCTTACGTCATCCGTGTTCGCGCTTTGTCACCGTAGGAGGGGCACTCTGGCCCGTCCTGTCCTGTCTCGAACGATTCGTGTCGTTCCGTCGGAAGATGGACGGGCAGTGTGCCCATCCTACATGGCCGTCTCCAACGACATGGCCGTCTCCAAGTCCATCTGTTTCGTCACGTTCTTATACTTCGCGCGGCCATGATTGAGGCTTTTACTGTAGCTCCGTCGCTCCGCCGACGGAGAGTCTTGTCGGCGGAGCGACAAGACTACGGTAGGTTTCAACCACCTTACCAAAGCCCCACTCTGGGCCGCGTGGGGTATATCGTCGCTTGGAGTCCGTCGGTTGACCTCACGATGAAATTGCGTCGTCCGAGTCGAAGCTCTGGTGAACCTCAAGTCGTCAGACTGCGGCGACTTTTCCGGTCTCGGCGACTTTGACGATGCCGACGACGATACGGACTGTTCCGGTTGTATAGCGGCATCTAAGCCATTGGCGAGTCACTACTTGCCAATTTTCGTGGACGGAGACCGAGGCACACGGAATGACTCATTCACACGGACCATTCCGGCCGAAAGCTTGATGTCCATGTTGCGGAGCGCAGTCTGGAGGCGACGCCAATTTTTGCCTCGTCGCGCTGCATCAGCCAGAAATCCAGGGAGGGATTTGATGAAACGCCACTCGTTGTTGTTTGGGGCCTGCACAAAGTTCGCAGCCTGCACTGTGGTTCTCTCGGCATTCATGCTGCCGACCGCGCGAGCTGATGAGGAGTTCACGGACCCGTTCGCGGCGGAACTTTCTGCGCCGCCAACGCTCTCGTTGGAACAGTCTGAACCGGTCGAGGCGAGCGCCGAAACTTTCGTGGTTCCGTCGTTGTACGCGCCACCGCAGGTTCCCGCT